>JBOHCW010000381.1:0-6126 GCA_050725375.1 Actinocrinis sp.
GGGAGAGCAGGACACCGCCGCACAACAACGCAACACCGCAGGCCCGATGCCCGTGGCGAGCAAAACTCGCTACCGGCATCGGGCCTGCGGCATTCCCATGTCTCCACACCTACCCCTCGGCCCGGCCACGGTGTACAGCGCGCTCAACCCGGCTGCTGCTGCTGCCGCCGGCTGGTCGGCGGTTGACGGTTCATACCGACGTAACCCGCCCGCGCGATACTGTGAGAACGAGCTGTGATCGGGCCCACGCGGGCGCTGTGACAAGGCCCGCGTGCGCGGGACAATGCCAGGCTGGAGAGTCGACCATGGAACGGCAGCAGGAATTCGTGCTACGCACCCTTGAGGAGCGCGACATCCGGTTCGTCCGCCTCTGGTTCACCGACGTCCTCGGATTCCTCAAGTCCGTCGCCGTCGCGCCCGCCGAACTCGAACAAGCCTTCGCCGAAGGCATCGGCTTCGACGGCTCAGCCATCGAAGGCTTCGCCCGCGTCCACGAGTCCGACATGCTCGTCAAGCCGGACCCGTCCACGTTCCAGATCCTGCCCTGGCGCGCCGAGGCCCCCGGCACCGGACGCATGTACTGCGACATCCTCACACCGGACGGCACCCCGTCCTACGCCGACCCGCGATACGTGCTCAAGCGCGCCCTCGCGCGCGCGGCGGAGAAGGGCTTCACCTTCTACACCCACCCCGAGATCGAGTTCTTCCTGTTCCGCGGACAGCCCGAAGACAGCGTCGAACCCACACCCGTCGACTCGTCCGGCTACTTCGACCTGACCCCGCACGGCGTCGGCCACGACTTCCGCCGCCAAGCCATCACGCACCTGGAGTCGATGGGCATCTCCGTCGAGTTCAGCCACCACGAGGCCGCGCCCGGACAGCAGGAGATCGACCTGCGCTACGCCGACGCGCTGACCACCGCCGACAACATCATGACCTTCCGGCTCGTGGTCAAGGAAGTGGCGCTGGAACAGAACGTCTTCGCGTCCTTCATGCCCAAGCCGCTCAACAACCACCCCGGCTCCGGCATGCACACCCACCTCTCGCTGTTCGAAGGCGACCGCAACGCGTTCAACGAACCCGGCGCCGAGTATCAGCTCTCGAAAGTCGGCCGGTCGTTCATCGCCGGCCTGCTCAAGCACGCCGGCGAGATCACCGCGGTGACCAACCAGTGGGTGAACTCGTACAAGCGGCTCTCCGGCGGCGGCGAGGCCCCGGCATACATCAGCTGGGGGCACAACAACCGCTCCGCGCTGGTGCGCGTACCGATGTACAAGCCCGGCAAGAGCCAGTCCACCCGCGTCGAGATCCGCTCGCTCGACAGCGCGTGCAACCCGTACCTCGCCTACGCCGTGCTGCTGGCCGCCGGCATGAAAGGCATCGAAGAAGGCTACGAACTGCCCCCCGGCGCCGACGACGACGTGTGGACCCTGACCCGCGCCGAGCGCCGCGCCCTCGGCATCGAGCCGCTGCCGACCTCGCTCGACGAGGCGATCCGGGTGATGGAACGCAGCGAGCTGGTCGCCGAGACGCTGGGCGAGCACGTGTTCGACTTCTTCCTGCGCAACAAGCGCGCGGAGTGGGACGACTACGAGCGCCAGGTCACCCCGTTCGAGCTGAACCGGTACCTGCCGGTCCTTTAGAAGGCCCTTCCTCGGTGTGCGCCGCGCCCGCCTTGTCCGGATATTTCGCCGCCGAGACCGCCTCGCGGCGCCGTAAGCGAGCCGTCGAGTTCTGTGATCAGGCCAGGTAACGACCGCGTGACGCCTCCGGCTTCCCTGAAGTTCACCTGCGAGACACGCCGGTTTGTGCGTGAGGTCTGTACACCAGAGCAAGCTCTTACCCTGCAGAGCCTGAGAACTGCCGAAGAGCTCGGCATCCTTGCGGAGGGGAAGACGTGGCAAGACTTCCACGCAGCATCAAGCAGGTCGGCAAGCGCCCGACCGTCGTCGCGGGTACCGCGGCGGTGGCGGCGCTCGGCCTGACATTCGCCATCGCCCAGCCGAGCTGGGGCAGCGGGAACGTGGTGACCCCCGCGGCGGCGAGCCGCGGCGAGACCGTGATCCTCGGCGGCGGCCACGGCAACGGCGGCACGTCCACGCCGATCAAGCACGTCGTGGTGATCTTCGACGAGAACATCTCGTTCGACCACTACTTCGGTACCTACCCGAACGCGACGAACACCGACGGCACCAAGTTCGTCGCCAAGAAGAACACCCCGGCGGTCAACGGCCTGACGACCTCGCTGCTGACGAACAACCCGAACGGCAAGAACCCGCAGCGGTTGAGCCCCTCGCAGGCCCTTACCTGCGACCAGGGCCACGGATACGCGGCGGAGCAGAAGGCGTACGACAACGGCCTGGCCGACAAGTTCCCGCAGTTCACCGGCGTCGAGACCTGCTCGGCTCCGGACCAGGGCGTGCCCGGCCTGGTCATGGACTACTACGACGGCAACACGGTCACCGGCCTGTGGAACTACGCTCAGAACTACGCGATGAGCGACAACTCGTACGACACCGTGTACGGCCCCTCGACCCCCGGTGCGATCAACCTGGTCTCCGGCCAGACCGCCGGCGGCTACGCGGTGACCGCCGCGGGCGTCAAGACCACTGACGCCGGCGTCGTGGCCGACGCGAACGCCAACGGCATCGGCACCGTCATCGGCGACCCGGACCCGGGCTTCGACGACTGCGCCAACGGCAGCGACCACCTGGTCGAGACCGGCAAGAACGTCGGCGACCTGCTCAACGCCAAGAACGTGAGCTGGGGCTGGTTCCAGGGCGGCTTCGCGCCGACCACCGCGGCCACCTCGACCGGCAAGGCCGTCTGCGGCCAGAGCCACAGCAACGTCGGCGGCGCCACGGTGGGGGACTACTCCCCGCACCACAACCCGTTCGAGTACTACGCCTCCACCGCGAACCCGCACCACGTCGCTCCGAAGTCGCAGTCCGAGGTCGGCCACAACGGCCAGGCGAACCACCAGTACGACCTGTCGTACTTCTACAAGTCGATCAACGACAACAACCTGCCGGCCGTCTCGTTCGTGAAGCAGGCCGAGTACCAGGACGGCCACGCGGGCTACTCCGACCCGACCGACGAGCAGCACGGCATCGTGTCGCTGGTCAACGCGCTGGAGAAGTCGAAGGACTGGAAGGACACCGCGGTCGTCATCGCCTACGACGACTCGGACGGCTGGTACGACCACGTCGCCCCGCCGAACGTGAACTCGTCGACCTCGGCGACCAACGACTTCCTCAACGGCGCGGGCGTGTGCAACACCCAGTCGCGCGCGCCCCTCGGCGGCTCGCAGGACCGCTGCGGCTACGGCCCGCGGATGCCGCTGCTAGTCATCTCGCCGTACTCGAAGCAGAACTACGTCGACCACTCGGTGACCGACCAGTCCTCGATCCTTAAGTTCATCGAGGACAACTGGCGGACCGGCGCCGTCGGCAACGGCTCGTTCGACGCGGTGGCCGGCTCGCTGAACTCGATGTTCGACTTCAGCAAGCGCGACGCCGACCGGGTCATCCTCGACCCCGCCTCGGGCGCGGTGCAGCGGTACTAGTACCGCGAACAGCGACACCGATCCCGTCGGCCTGACGGCGGATCAGGCGGCGGCCGGAAGATCGAGTCCGGTCGCCTGCCTGATCAGCGAGGCCACGTAATCGCGCAGGTCCTGCGGCGTGCCGCCCTCCGGAACCAGTTCCGGGGCGGCGCGCCGCAGCAGTTGCAGGCCCAGCAGCACCGAGTACGCGTACATCATCGAGCGGTGTGCCTGCGCGGCGTCCTCGCCGTACTGCTCGCGCATCCGCAGCGAGAAGGCCATCCGCTTGGTCAGGATCCGGTTGATCACCGGGCCGATCACCGGGTGGTCGGCGTTCCACAGCAGGACCATGAAGATCTTCATGTCGTGATCGGAGTCGGCGACCCAATCGAGGGTCGCGCGCTGCCGGGAGCCCGCGTCGGGGATGGCTTCCAGCCGGCCGATCAGCTCGTCGGTCGCGGTGTGCTCCCACTGCGCGACCGCGGCCTCCAACAACGCGTTGCGGTCGCGGAAATGCCAGTAGAAGGAGCCCTTGGTGGCGCCGAGCCGTTCGGCCAGCGGCTCGACGGCGACCGCGCGCAGGCCGTCGCGGGCCAGGGCGTCGAGGGCGGCGCCGGTCCAGTCGGCGGGCGTGAGGGTTCTGCGTTCGCGCGGGCGGGTCCGGCCCGGCCCCGGATCCGCGCCCGGCGCGGCCCGTTCGCGGTCGGCGGTCCGGCCGAAGTCCTGGTCCGCCCGGCCGGGCGGGCGGGACGCGGCCGGTTGTGCAGCGGCGGAGGCGAGGATTCTGTCGCGCATGGCGTCACCGTAGCGCAGCGCAGGGTGACCGGGGGCGCCGCGACTCTTTCGAGCGAACCGGGGTGGAAACGGCGTCATACCGTCGCATCTCATGATCATCGGCCGTGACGGGCCCGTGCGGGGGATCAGTCGCGGGCGGACACGCGTGACTGGCGGGGCACGCGCTGGCTACAGTCATCAGGTGGTCGTTGATCGGGAACGGGAGTCGCAGCTCAGCCTGTTGGCTCGCCGGGGCTTCGGCGACCCGGGCGAGGCCGCGGCGCTGCTGGGGTCGGCGCGGTTCGGCGAACTGGGCCGGGATCCGCTGCTGCTGGGGGCGCTCGGCCGCTGCGCGGACCCCGACCTGGCGCTCTCGACGCTGGCGCGTCTTCTGGAGGCCGACCCCGACCCGCAGACGCTGCGCGACACGCTCGCCTCGTCCAAGCCGCTGCGCGACCGGCTGCTCGGGGTGTTCGGCGTCAGCGCGGCGCTCGGCGACTTCGTGGTGCGCCACCCGGACGCGTGGCACGCGGTCGACGAGTTCGAGGTCGAGGATCTGGCGCCCGATCCGGACCGATTCCGCGCGCTGATGTTCGAAGCCGTCGGCGTGCCGGATGCGGCGCGGGCGCAGGTGGCCGTGGCGGCGCTCACCGGGACCGAGGCGCAGGACGCGCTGCGCGTCGCCTATCGCAAAGCGCTGTTGTCCCTGACCGCGCGGGACGTGGCCGCGTCCGCCGACCTGTCGTCCGTGGCCGCCGACCTCGCGGATCTGGCGGGCGCGAGTCTGGAGGCGGCGCTCGCCGTGGCCCGGGCCGAGGACCCGGCGAGCGCGGCGCTGTGCCGGCTGGCCGTGATCGGCATGGGCAAGTGCGGAGCGCGGGAACTGAACTACCTGAGCGACGTGGACGTGATCTTCGTCGCCGAACCGGTCCGGCCGGACGATACGGATTCGGGCCGCGGGACGGGAACGAGCGGCGCCGCGGCGGACGGCACGTCGTCAGGGGTCGACGACGCCGAGGCGTTGCGCGCCGCGACCCGGCTGGCCTCGCGGATGATGCGGCTGTGTTCGGAAAGCACCGGCGAGGGAACGATCTGGCAGGTCGACGCCGCACTGCGGCCCGAGGGCAGGGCCGGCCCGCTGGTGCGCACCCTGGCCAGCCACGCGGCCTACTACCAGCGCTGGGCGAAGACCTGGGAGTTCCAGGCGCTGCTCAAGGCGCGGCCGGTCGCCGGCGACGCGGCGCTCGGCGCGGCTTATCTGGCGATGATCGGCCCGATGGTGTGGTCGGCGGCCGGGCGCGAGCACTTCGTCGACGACGTCCAGGCGATGCGGCGGCGGGTCGTCGACCACACCACTGATTCGCTGCGCCGCGCTCCGGGATCGGTCGCGGTCGACCGCGAGCTCAAACTCGGACCCGGCGGACTGCGGGACGTCGAATTCGCGGTACAGCTGCTGCAGTTGGTGCATGGGCGACTGGACGAGTCGCTGCGGGTACGCGCGACCCTGGACGCGCTCTCCGCGCTCGCCGCCGGCGGGTATGTCGGACGCCAGGACGCCAAGCACCTCGCGGATGCGTACCGATTCCTGCGCACGCTGGAACACCGCATTCAGTTGTTCCGCCTGGAGCGCACGCACACGATGCCCGACGATCCGGCCGCGCTGCGGCGCATCGGCCGCTCGATGGGCTGGAGCGCGGACCCGGCCCGCGAACTCGGCGACGCGTGGCGCGCACACGCGCGCGAGGTGCGCCGGCTGCACGAGAAGCTGTTCTACCGTCCGCTGCTCGCGGCCGTCGCGCGACTGGACG
>JBOHCW010000382.1:0-3138 GCA_050725375.1 Actinocrinis sp.
CCGACGGCACGCGCCATACCAGGTCCGCTGGTCGGGTATCGCGCGGGTCGACGGTCCGCGTCACGCCGCTGACCAGGCCGCCGGGCACATCCGTGCGCACGTCGTGGCCGAGCGGCCCGAGCGCGGGGGCTGTACGCCAGCGAGTCGGCAGCGAATCGCTGAACGCCGCGTCCAGCGTCGTCGGCATCGCGCCGAGCCTCGACAGGCCGCCGCTCAGCCGCTGCCACTCCGCGACCGGCGCCGGCGAGGGCACACCAGAACCCTGCGACGCCTGTCGCATGTCCGCGGCAGCATCAGGACCCGCACTCGCGATCGCACCTGTGCTCGAACCGGTGCTCGAACCAGTGCTCGCGGACGGACGACGGAACGGCCAGCGCATCACGTCACCAACCGTCCCCGGCCGCTTCGCCGTTCCCGTTGCCGGCAAAGGCGTTCGCCGCGGCCGCCGCCGCCTCGTTCACCGACGCGTTGATGCCGCCGATCCGCGCCACGAAGTCGCGGCGCAGCGGGTGTTCGAGGTCCAGGATGTCGTCGAGCGGCCAGTGGAAGTGGTAGGCGACGTACGACACTTCCTCCAGCAGCAGGTCGGTGCCGTACGTCACGATTCCCCCAGGCGGCTCGCCGCGGGACCGGACGCGTCCACCGCGAACTCGTGCTCGCACGCCGGGCACGTCACGGCGACGCGCGTGTGGCCCTCCGCGTTGACCCGCCGGTACAGGTCCTGCAGGAACGCCAGGTCGGCCGCGAACATCCCCTCCACCACGCCCGGATTGATCGAGTTGAGCGTGCCGAGCGCGGTGATCACCCGGCTGAGCAGGATCACCGTCAGATACGCCTCGTTCTCGCGCACCCGCGGATCGCGCAGCGGCAGGATCTCGTCGCGCGCCGTCGCCAGCCGCATCGTTCCCTCCCGGTGCGCCACGCCGTCGCCGTCCACGAAACCCACCGGCAGCGTGAACGCGAACTCGGTCCGCACGGCCGCCCCGACCGCCCCGGCCGTCATCACTTCACCTCAAGCCGCTCGATCGTGATGACCACGGATTCGAGCAGCACCTGGTCGCCGCCCGCGCTGAGCTTGCCGACCTCGACCTTCGACGGCCAGCCCTGGAAGAAGTTGAACCGGCTGACCTCGCCGTGCGTCAGGTCGTACAGGATCACCGCGCCGTCCTTGCGCGCCTCGTCGATCTTGCCCTCCTGCACGGTCTTGATCCAGTTCCAGAACGCCGGATCGTTGACCTTGCCGCGCGAGAGGTGGATGTCCTCGTACTTGACCGAACCCGGCAGCTTCTGCAGCACCGGCAGCCCGCCCGCCTTGTTCGCCCGGTTCTCGATCACCCCGACCGTGATGCCGAGGCCGTTGACCTCCTTGAACTGGGCGATCGTGAGCGAGTCGATCTCCACGGCGAAGCTGTAGTTGGTCAGCGGATCGGTGATCCCCGCCATCGGTGTACTCCTGCCTTAGTCGGTTGCGCCGGCGCGCGAAGACACGTGCGCCGACGCGTCAGCGTGCTTACTCGGAGAGGGAGGCGCCGGCCGGCAGCTGCGCCAGCCGGAAGACCACGAACTCGGCCGGCTTGACCACCGCGAGCCCGATCTCGCAGACCAGCCGGCCGATCTCGATCGACTCGGCCGGATTGGTCTCGTCGTCGCACTTGACGTAGCAGGCCTGCTCCATCGTGTCGCCGAACAGCCCGCCGTCCTGCCACACGGTGAACAGGAACGAACGCAGTGTCCTGATGACCCGCTCCCACAGGCTCTTGTCGTTGGGCTCGAACACGACCCACTGCGTGCCCAGCCGCACCGAGGACTCCACGTAGTTGTAGAGCCTGCGGACGTTGATGTACCGCCAGGCCGGGTCGCTGCTCAGGGTCCTGGCCCCCCACACCCGGATGCCGCGGCCGGGGAAGGCCCGGATGCAGTTGACCCCGACCGGGTTCAGGTCGTCCTGCTCCGCGCGGGTCAGCGCCAGGCCCAGGCCGATCGCGCCGCGCACCACCTCGTTGGCCGGCGCCTTGTGCACCCCGCGGGTGGCGTCGTTGCGCGCCCAGATCCCGGCCAGGTGACCGCTCGGCGGCAACGCCATCGTGCGCCCGTCCGGTCCCATGACCTTGAGCCACGGCCAGTAAAGCGCCGCGTACTTCGAGTCGTATCCGGCCTCGTTCATCCGCCAGTCGCGCACCTGCTGCGGGTTCAGGTCCGGCAGCGGGTCGAGCAGCGCCATCCGGTCGCCCATCAGCTCGCAGTGCGCGATCATCGCGGTCTGCACCGCGCGCACGGCGTCACGGTCGATCCGGCCGGCCAGATACGCGGCCATCAGATCGGGGACGGCGACCATGGTCACCGTGTCGACCGCCTCAAGGCCGCCGAACCCGGTACGGTCCGCGCTGCTGCCCACATAGTCGTTCGCGCTGACCGCGACCTGCGCGCCCGGCTGCTCGGCGAGCGCGACCACCGCGTTCGCCGGCCGCCGCTCGGCGAGCCCGGCCTGGCCCGGGGCCTCGGCCAGCTCGATCAGCGTCGAGGCCGCGTTGACCTGCGTGACCACGTTCGTGCGGCCGCGTCGCGTGGTGACCGGCTCGTAGACCTCCTCGCGCCCGCCGCCGCGCACCACCAGCCGGAACGAGTCCTCCGGCGCGCCCTCGACGGTGGCGTCGGCGACCTCGACGGTCACCTCGTTCGGTCCGCGGCCGGAGCCGGCGGAGCCGTTGCCGCGCGCCGCGTCCTTCACCGTCGCCACGTACGCCACCGCGCCGGGGTTGGCCGCCGACGGCAGCTCGGCACGCGCCGCGCCCGGCGCGCCCGTGCCGGGCGCCCCTCCGACACGCACGACGTACGCCTGGCCGCCGCCGTTGAGGAAGTACCCGAACACGGCGTGGCCGAGGTAGGTGCCCGGCGCCGGCTCGCCGAAGACGTTCGTGTACTGAGTCCAGTTCGTCACCAGCGTCGGAGTGTGCAGCGGCCCGTCCGCGCTGAAGCCGACGAACGCCGCGACGGCGGTGCCGACCCCCTCGATGGGCCGGGTGCCCGCCTCCAACTCCTCGATGTAGACGCCCGGAGACTGATAGTTGGGCATCGCTGCGTCTTCCTTCCAGGGCAGTTCGACTGCCCGGCGGCGGCGGTCCGGTCCCACGGGTGTGC
>JBOHCW010000383.1:0-6388 GCA_050725375.1 Actinocrinis sp.
GCGTGTGGTAGGTCCGCTCGCTGACGCCGATCCGCTTGGCGATCGCGGAGTCCGTCAAGCCCTCCTTGAGCAGGCGCTTGATCATCGCGTGCATCTCCGGCACCACCTCTTTCGAGGCCGCCGCGGCGTTCGACGGGACGAAGGTGACCGCGCGCTGCCAGGTGCGGTCGAACACATCCGCCAGGAAGCGCACGACGGCCTCGTCGCCGAGTGCGACGGCGATGTCGACCGCGTCCTGCTGCCCGGCCTCGCCGTCGCCGATCGCCGCCGGGAGGATCGCCGACGTGCGGTCCACGATGACGATGCGCTCGAAGAACTCGTCCAGCGTGCGCACTTCGCCGCCGTGCGCGGTGACTTCGCGCACGTATTCCTTCGTGGGCTCGCTGAACCTGGCTGTGTGCTGATACAGGCTGCGCAGGGCGATGCCCCTGGCTCGCTGTTCTCTCGTCACGCGAACACTCGGCAGCAGCACGTCGTGGCCGCGCGCGCCGCCGGGCTGGGCCGTGAGGATCTCCCGCTTCGCTCCCCGGGCGGACAGCTCCACGAAGTCCGCGATCGCCCGCCCGCCGTGCAGGTAGCGGATCGCGTCGCGGCGCACGCCGTTGGCCGCGATGTACTCCGCTGTGAGGGCACTGATGTCGCGTTCCAGGGTCGCGGCACGCAGTTCCAGCTCCCAGGCCTTGCGCCGCCAGTCGCCGGTCAGCCGCAGCTCGATCTGGCGCGGGTCGACCGCGAGCAGTTCCTCGCCGTCCTCGCTCAGCTCGACCAGGCCGAGGTCGGCCAGCTGTTGCAGGCCGGCGAGCTGCGCGGCCACCGGGATGGAGCCGCTGCGCAGCACGAGCGCGTAGGTCGCGCGGGCCTCGTCGGGAAGGTCGGCCGACTCGTACCCGCCGTGCGGCTCGATCGACATGGGCACCCCTCAGATATCTGCAGTGCAATGACACGGCGTATCCGGACCCTTGTCCACTGTCAAGGCTAAAGCGATAGTTAAGGACGAGGCGCACGGCCGCCGATTGCCTTCGGGAAGTGCCGTGAGCATGGGATCTTCTCTCTGGTGGTTAATCTCATGAGCAGTGTTCTCCGGTCCGTTCCCGTGGTCGGCTTTGCCGGGCGTTTAGCGCGGATGCTGGCGGACTTCGGTTGGGAGTACGCGGGCGGCCCGGCGGTGTCGGCCGCCGCAGCCGCGGCGCAGCTGACGGCCGTGCCAGTCGGCGCGGCGACGGTTTCGGGCACCTGAGCGAGGATCGGAGCGACGGCGATGCGGCGGATAAGGGAGGCTTCTGATGCGATACCGGCACTGCCGGCGGCGCCGTCCGGCGCGCGACCCGCGCTGCGCATCGCCTCGATCGCGACCGGAGGCAAGGGTTTCGGTGCGCTGCTGCAGGAGTTCCGGCATCGCGCGGGTCTGACACAGACGCAGCTGGCCGACCTGTCGACCGTCAGCGTCCGGGCGATCCGCGACCTCGAACTGGGCCGCGCGCGACACCCGCGACGTGACACCGTGCGGCTGCTGGCCTCGGCGCTGCGGCTGACCGGCGAACGGCGCGCGATGCTGGACGTCGCGGCCGGGCACGACGCGACCGACGCGGTGATCACCGCCTCGCTCGGCTCGCGGCTGGCCCCGCCGCCCGCGCCGGCCGGTCCGTTCGTCGGCCGCGACGAGGAGGCGCGTATTCTGTACGAGCTGCTGGCCGGCGGCGCGGACCGGCTGATCACGGTCGTCGGACTCGGCGGCGTGGGCAAGACCCGGCTCGTGCTCGCCGTCGCGCACGCCCTGCACGAACGGCGCCGCATGCCGGTGCTGTGGGCCGCACGGCTGACGGACCTGCTGGTACGGCCGATGACCCCGGGGACTGATACGCCCGATGAAAGCGATCCGGACGCGGGGGCAGGACTTGCAACAGGCGACGTGCTGGACGGCGCCGTGGACGACCTCGCGTCGTTCATCGGCGACCGGCCGTTCCTGCTGGTGCTCGACGACCGGGAGACCGAGAACGGCGACGGTTACCGTGGCGTGACGGGCGCATCCGCGTCCGGCGTCCGGGCCGCATCGCTGGTCAGGCTCCTGTCTCAGTGCCCGCAGTTGCGTGTCGTCACCACCTCGCGCTCGGCCGACGCGGCGCCGACCGCCGGACGACGACTCTTCCCGCTGGTACCGCTCGCGGTTGCAGAGACCTGCAACACGCCGAGCGCGGCCTGTGCGGTGCCGAGTGTCGCCGGATCCGGGATCGGCACCGCGTCGGCGGGCGCGCAATCATCCGCCCGGCCGGCGCCGCGCGATCCGGCGGCGGAGATCGTGTACTGGCATCTGCGCCGGGTCCGCCCGCAGTGGCACGCCGCCGCCGACGACCTCGCGGCCGTCCGCGAGCTGTGCCGGCTGCTCGACGGCATCCCGCTTGCGCTCGAATCGGCCGCCGCCTGGTCGCTGATCGCCTCGCCGGCCCGGCTCGCGTACAGCGCCGCGTCCGACCCGTTCGCCGTCGCCGAACCTCCGGGCGACTGTGTACGCGCGGGCGGCGGCCGGATGCGCGCCGCGCTCGGCGAGGCGGTCGCGACGCTCACGCCGCGGCTGCGCGAGCTGCTGGCCGTGCTCAGCACGTGGGACCAGCCGTGGTCGCTGGACGACGTGTCGACCCGGCTGAACCTGACGGTGCCAGAGGTCTCCTACGCGGCGCACAACCTGCTTGTCCGTAGCCTGATTCGTCCGGCGGGACAGGGCGAGAGCGGTGACGGCACGGACGGGTTCACCGTCCTGAACCTTGTCAGGTATCTGATGGACGAAGCCGGAGCCGCGCGGTCGACCCTCGCCGCCGACGGTCCGGCGCCCGCCTCCGGCCCTCGTCGAACACTGTCGGAACCGAACCCTAGGATGTCCCTCGTTCGCAGCCGGTGAGGGACCGCAGGCGCGGTCCGTGATGCGAGGAGCGGGGCCTGATGTCCCAGGGGACGACGTATCTGGAGCTGTCCGAGGACGGGGGAGGGGCGCACAAGTTCTACGAGGTGACCATCTCCGGCACGGTCGTGTCCGTGTGCTACGGGCGGATCGGCACCGACGGGCAGCAGCAGACCGCGACGTTCCCGACCCTCGCCAAGGCGCAGGCCGCGGCGGCGAAGAAGGTCGGCGAGAAGGTCCGCAAGGGTTACGCGGCCGCGATACCCGGCCAGCGCGCCGCGCGATCGGTCACCCGGCGGGCGACGAACGCCGCGCCGTCGACCGCGCGTGCGACCGCGCCGGTGCTGTGGCGGCTGCGCACCGACGCCAACGCGTTCGGCATCCACATCGACGACGAGCGCTGCTGGGTCGGCAACCAGAAGGGCGAGGTCTACACGGTCAGCCACGCAGGCGTCGTCGAGGCGCGCTATCAGCTGCCTGACGGCGTCAAGTGCCTGGTCGCCGACGACTTCTGGATCTACGCGGGCTGCGACGACGGCGCCGTGTACGACCTGTCGTCGAAGGTCCCGTTCGCCGCGTACCGGATCGCCGACGACGTCGACATCTACTGGCTCGACATCCACGAGGGCGTACTCGGCGTCGCGGACGCGTCCGGCGGGCTGACCGTCGTCGACCACGAAGACGAGTTCCAGTGGTCCCGGCAGAGCGCGGGCAACGCCGCGTGGATGGTGCGCTGCGACGAGACAGGGGTCTACCACGGCCACAGCCAGGGCGTCACCGCGTACGCGCTGGACGGCGGACGCCAACTGTGGCAC
This sequence comes from Actinocrinis sp., assembly GCA_050725375.1. Taxonomy (GTDB): domain Bacteria; phylum Actinomycetota; class Actinomycetes; order Streptomycetales; family Catenulisporaceae; genus Actinocrinis. The sequence continues at coordinate 3,709 of JBOHCW010000383.1, forward strand.
ACCGGGACCGGCGGTAACGTGCTGTTCGGCTGGCAGGAGCTCGACTGCGTGTACGCGGGAACCGCCCGCAACACGGTGCAGCGGCTGGCCAAGGCGAACGGCCGGATCGAGGCCACCTTCGCCTGCGACAGCGCGGTCTACTCGTGCGCGACCACGCCCGGCGGCAAGTACGTGTTCGCCGGCGACAACGCCTCGTCAGTGTACTGTTTCGGTGCCGACGGTTCGCGGCTGTGGAAGCTGGCGACCGGCTGCGGCGCGGCGCTCTCAATGCAGTACCACGCGGAGAAGCTGTACATCGTGACCACCGACGGGTCGCTGGCCTGCATCGACGCGACCGACGCGGCGATCGGGGCGGCGCAGGGCGGCGCGGTGCCGACGGTCCTGGACGTCAAGGCCTCCGCGGCGCTGCCCGCGTACGTGCCGACCACGACGCTCGCGACAGTCACGGCGCCGGGTGACGGCATCACCGTCGAGTGCGTCGACCTCAACGGTCGGCTGCGGATGCGCGTGACGACGCCCGGCTACGAGCAGTCCTGGAACGTGCAGTTCCCGCGCGAGGTGCGCGAGGTCGGCGCGCGGTACGTCGTCGAGCACGTCCACCCGGCCGGGCGCGGCTTCTACCGGGTGCGCGGTGAGATCAAGCGACTGCTGTAGCAGAGCAGTGGGTCGGCAGGTAACCGGCGCGTAGATACGTCATTACGCCAACAGGTGAGCGTACGAACACGCCGACGCGTCAGCCCGTCAGCCCGTCAGCTCGCGCCGCCGTCGCCGGAACAGTCGGCGGCGGCGCAGCGGCAGCAGCATCGAATTGCTCGGCCGCAGGATCTTCACGGTGCTGTGGTGCAGGTCCCCGACCAGCACGATCGGCGCGCCGCTGTACGCCGGGACGCGCGCGGCGTGCCGGTCGTCGGCGCTCGCGTGGTGGCGGCCGAGGTTGTCCATGTCCACGGCGGTGTCCTGGCGCACCAGGATCTTGATCGAGCTGTGCCGCGCCGAGATCTCGATGCGCACGCCGCGGGCCGGCAGCGCCGGGTTGCGCAGGTCGAGTGTCGCGGTCGAGTGGCGCATCTCCAGGGTCACCAGTTCGGGCACCCGCCAGGCGCCCATCCGGTTGACGGTCCCGTGGCTGACCGCGAGCCGCACCGGCTCGGCGGCCTCGCCGGTCAGGGCGAGCGCGGCGGCGCCGGCCGGGACGGGCAGGTCGGCGAGCAGGACCGCGACGTCGTCGGCGGTGCGGGCGGCCAGTGCCGCCTCCATCCGCGTCTCCAGCTCGTCCAGGGTGATCTGGCCTTCGCCGGCCGCCAGGCGCAGGCGCTCGACCGCGGCTTCGCGTTCCTGGAAGCCGATGCGCTGCGCCGGGGCGTTGGGTGCGTCGCCGGTAGTCATGGCCGGATCATATGCGATCCGTCTTGAGCTCGCGAGTGATGCCGAGGGGCCGCGCGTCAGGGTGCGCATTCGGCTCTGATCAGGGACTGTCAATCCGCCACCGGGCGCGCCGTCAGGCCTTGTACCCCACGCCGCCGTAGATCCAGATCTGCCGCGCCTCCGGATCGACTTCGCCGTCCGGCTGCCACCACGGGATCTGCACCACGCCGGGCTCGACCAGCTCCAGCCCGTCGAAGAACCCGGTGATCTCGTCCCGGGAGCGCAGCACGAACGGCGCGGTGGCCTGGTCGTACCCCTGCACCGCGGTGCCCGCGCGTTCCGGTTCGAAGTCGCCGGTCCCGTGGGACAGAACCAGGTAACTGCCGGGTGCCATCTTGGCTTTGAGCTGGGAGACCAGCGACGCGGGGTTCTCAGTCTGCTTGATGAAGTGCACCACCGCGACCAGCAGGATGGCGATCGGCTGACTGAAGTCGAGCACGTTGAGCGCGTCAGGGTGGGTAAGGATCGTCTGCGGGTCGCGCAGGTCCGCCTGGATGACCTTGGTGTGCTTCGGATCGTGCCGCGCCAAAAGCGCGGTCGCGTGCGTGAGCACGATCGGATCGTTGTCCACGTACACGACGCGCGCGTCCGGCTGTATCCGATGCGCCACGTCGTTCGTGTTGTCCGGACCGGGTATCCCGGTGCCTATGTCAAGGAACTGCGTGATCCCGCGCCCGGCGAGATACCGCACGGTGCGCCCGAGAAAAGCCCGGTTCGCCCGTGCCATGTCGCGCCCCTCGGGCAACACGGCCAGCACGCCTTCGGCCGCGTCGCGGTCGACCTGGTAGTTGTCCTTGCCGCCGAGGTAGTAGTCGTACATCCGTGCCGGGTGCGCGACGTTGGTGTTGATCGACTGCGGCGCCCAGCCGGGTTCCAGCAGACCCTCGCCCAAGACCGGGGCATCGCCCTCCGGCATCGTCGTCTCCCACGCTCGTCGCATGTGTCCATCGGTTGTCGGTGTCCGACTCCGCGATAGTAACCGAGTCTTACGTCCCCTGATACGGGTGTGGCAGGCGAGATCCGCAGGCTTGATCGGACGCGGCTACCCGTCCCGTCGGTTGAGGATGTCGGAGTACAGCAGCCGCCCGCCGAGCAGCTTGGTGACTGCGCGCTGCGAGTCACTGCGGCCGAGGTCTTCCGCGCGTGCGCCGTGTTCGTAGAAAAACAACTCAAACGAGCCGTCTTCGCGCTCGAACAAACACCATGCCTGCTCCTTGAGGAGTCCGTCGGAGATCAGGCCGAGGGGAGTGCCGAC
>JBOHCW010000384.1:0-3329 GCA_050725375.1 Actinocrinis sp.
TTCGGCGCCGGACTGGTCGAACTGGCCATGTCCCCCGACGCCCTGACCGGCTTCCTGTCCTGGCTGGAGGCCGCCCCGCCGGGCCAGAACGTAAGCCGCGTCTCCTGACGCTCCCTGCGCGCCCGCAGCCGGCCGCCGCTGCTCAAGCTCTCCGGCGGACGATCCCGACGACGTTGGCGATCGGAATGGCGCCGTGATGCGCGTCGGAGACGTGGTAGCGGCAGTCGAGCGCGATATTGCGGTGATCGCCGAGTAACCAGAGGCAGTCTGCCGGGATCTTCACGTCGAACGTGGCGTTACCGGGGATGTCGCCTTTGTGCAGGTACGGCTCGCTCAGCGCGGCGCCGTTGAGCATCAGCGGGCCCGTGCCATAACAGGACACTGTGTCGCCGGGTATAGCGATGACCCTGCGTACCAACAGGCTGTTCTGCCGCAGGCGATATTCGACAGTCGGATGGGCGACCACGATGGCTTGGCGGTGCGGCCTATAGGTTCCAGGGACCAGCTCGTCAACGGTGATCACCTGGCCTTCGGCGAGCCCTGGCGCAGCGTTCCGTGTGCGTTCCGGCGGACGAGCTTAGCGCAGGTGGCAACTGCGATGGCCAGAGTCGCGCTCCGCTCGGCCGGGGCATCGGTCTGCGGGAAATGTATGGCTGTCGATCAGGGACAGCGGCATGATGGCGGGATGATCGTCAGGGAAGCCGGGCCCGGAGACTGGGCGCGGATATGGCCGTTCTTCCGCGAGATCGTGGCGGCGGGGGAGACCTTCGCTTACCCGCGGGAGGTGACGCAGGCGCAGGGGCGGGAGATGTGGATGGTCTCGGCGCCGGCGCACACAGTTGTCGCGGTCCAGGGGCCCGAGCCGGAATCCGGGCCCGGCCGGGTGCTGGGAACGGCGAACATGTACGCCAACCGGGGCGGGCCCGGCTCGCACGTGGCCAGCGCGAGTTACATGGTCGATCCGGCGTTCGCCGGGCGCGGGATCGGGCGGGCGTTGGTTCGGTATTCGCTCGACTGGGCACGGTCGGCCGGATTCCGGGCGATGCAGTTCAACGCGGTCGCGGAGACGAATGTGCACGCGGTGCGGCTGTACGAGTCGCTCGGGTTCACGGTCGTGGGGACCGTGCCGCGCGCGTTCCTGCATCCCCGGGCCGGTTACGTCGGGCTGCACGTGATGTACCAGGAGTTTTAAGCCTCAGAATCGCGGGTGGCGCCGGGCTGCCAGAGGACGTCGCCGACGGACGCGTGATTGGCGCTTCTCGCGAGGATGAACAGCAGGTCGGACAAGCGGTTGAGGTACTTCGCGGTCAGCGCGTTCATCGTGTCGGCGTGCACGTCGAGGGCCGACCAGGCCGACCGCTCGGCGCGGCGGGTGACGGTGCGGGCCACGTGCAGGAGGGCCGAGCCGGGGGTGCCGCCGGGCAGGATGAACGAGCGCAGGTTCGGCAGGTCCTCGTTGAACGTGTCGCAGTCGGCTTCCAGTCGGTCGATGTCGCGCTGCTCGACTCTCAGCGGCGCAACTGCACCGCTCCGGTCCGGCGCGATCGGGTTGCACAGGTCGGCGCCGACGTCGAACAGCTCGTTCTGAACGCGGGTCAGCACCTTGACGATCGGGTCCGGCAGGGCGCCGAGTGCGATGGCGACGCCGATCGACGAGTTGGCCTCGTCCACGTCCGCGTAGGCGATCAGGCGCGGGTCGCTCTTGGTGGTCTTGCTCATGTCGCCCAGGCGGGTCGAGCCGTCGTCGCCGGTGCGCGTGTAGATGCGGGTCAGGTTAACCATGCCCGAAGCGTACCCAGGTAGGCTGCGAGCACGGTTACCACCGAGTACGAAGTACATCTGTACGTATGTACGTACGTATGCCTTGGCGCCGCGTGCGACAACGTACGCCGGTGGCCGGGGCTGAGAAGACACGAGACTAGGAGCGTGGCAGGGTGGCCAAGCAGCTCGCCGTGGTCGGCGCGGGACTGATGGGGTCGGGGATCGCCCAGGTGTCCGCGGCGGCCGGGTACGACGTGATCCTGCGGGACGTGACGCCGGAGGCCACCGCGCGCGGGATGGCCGGGATCGGGAAGTCGCTGTCGCGGTTCGTCGCGAAGGGCCGGATCTCGCGGGAGGACGCGGACGCGACGCTTTCGCGGATCACCACGACCACGGACCTCGGCGCGGCCGGTTCCGCCGACGTCGTGGTCGAGGCGGTGTTCGAGGACATCGAGGTCAAGCACGCGGTCTTCCGCGAACTGGACAAGATCGCCAAGGACGGCGCGATCCTGGCGACCAACACCTCGGCGCTGCCGATCACGCAGGTGGCCGCGGTCACCGAGCGGCCGGAGTCGGTGGTCGGCACGCACTTCTTCTCGCCGGTGCCGATGATGGCGCTGTGCGAGCTGGTGCGCGGGTATCAGACCTCGGACGAGACGCTGGCCGCGGCGCGCGCGTTCGCCGAGGGCGTCGGCAAGACCTGCATCGTGGTCAACCGGGACGTGGCCGGCTTCGTGACCACCCGGCTGATCAGCGCCCTGATCGTGGAGGCGACCCGGCTGGTGGAGACCGGCGTGGCGACGGCCGAGGACGTGGACCTGGCCTGCAGGCTCGGCTTCGGGCACACGATGGGTCCGCTGGCCACGGCCGACCTGACCGGCGTCGACATCATCCGCAACGCGACGCGCAACATCCACACCGAGACGCACGACCCGAAGTTCGCGCCGCCGGAGCTGCTCAACCGGATGGTGAGCGCGGGGGCGCTGGGACGCAAGACCGGCAAGGGTTTCTACGACTACGAAGGCTGAGAGTCGTCTCCGCGCTCGCGGAACGAGGCGCGAAAACCGCCGCGGTCCCCGTCATCGCCGTAGGTTGCGATGACGGGGACCACGGGTTCGGCTACGCGACGGCGTTCGCGTATGCGGCCTGCATCGGAGCCTTCGGGTCCGTGCCGTGCTTGTTGTCGCCGCGCGTGCCCTCAAGGCACATGAACACCAGCAGCGTGATCCCGCCGACGAGCGGGACGAGGCTGAACAGGATCCACCACCCGGAGCGGTCAGTGTCGTGCAGGCGTCGTACGGCCACCGCGAGGCTCGGAACCAGCACCGCCACCAGGTAGACGATGTAGAGGATCGGGCTGCCGATCGCCAGGTCGATCACGAGGCACACGACCATCGCGATGACGTTGAACAGGACGAACTGCCAGTACTCGGCGCGGCGAGCCCGTCCACTGAAGCCGGCGTAGTTTTTGAGCACGCCAACGTAATAGTTCACTGAGTTGATCCCCCTAATATGCGGATGCTGTCGCCGCGGCGCGGCCGGCGACCGCCCTCCGGGACGGCATGACG
>JBOHCW010000385.1:0-4014 GCA_050725375.1 Actinocrinis sp.
CTACCCGACCGTCCCCGGGATCGGCATCGCGCAGCTCGCCCGGCGCGAGGGCATCGACGCGGTCCTGGTGACCCCGTGGCGCTGGGACGGACGTGAACGGACCAGGCTGCGGCGCGCTGAGCCGCACGTCCCCGCCGCGCCGCATACCGCAACACCCGACGGCGGCCCGGAGCCACTGCTCGACCAGCCGCGATGACCACTCAGAACGACCGCCCCCGAACCGATCACGCAAGGCTGCGCCGCCTGCTCGGCGGCCCCGACACCGCGTGGTTGATCGAGCGGGTTCGCCGCCGCCTCACCGAGGGCAAGGCGTTGGACGGCGTCGTCACCCTCGCCGAGGCGAGCGCCGGCCAGCGCCGGGCCGCCGAACTGCTGCTCGGCCGGGCACCCGCCGCGGGTCGATCGCTGTCGGTCCGTCTGTCAGACCTCGATGCCGCCCTTCGCGCATCAGAGGTCTGCCAGGAGGGCCTGGCCGCCGCGGTCGTCGCCCTGGCCGGCCCGGTCACCGACCGCCGCAGTGCGGACGAATCGCGGCGCCTGGCCTGGGAGTGCGCCCTGCGCCCGCTCGACGAGTGCGCGCGGATGCGGCCCGAGTTGGCCGGCTGGCGCATCGAGGTGGAGAGGACCGGTCTACTCAAGCGGCTGTCCGGGGACGACGCGCAGGCGGCTGCGTCGCTCTCGGCAGGCGCCGCACGCGTGGTCGCCGCGCTGCCCTCTGCGGGTATCGGCCTGGCCGTCCTGGCGGCGCACACCACGGGAGACGCCCATGCACTCGATGAGGGACGGCCGCTGAGCGCCCTCGTCTTCTCCGCGGTGCGCGTCCTGGCCGGGCTCACCGCCCGGCAGACCGCGACCCCGGGCGAGCGCCGCGCGGCTTGGGCGGCCGTCGGAGTGGCGCGCGACGAGCTGTCCTCGCGGGTGCTCGTCCTGGGACTGCCGGCAGACCCGGGCACCGGCGAACCGCGCCACCCGACCGGCCGGATCCTGGCCGCGGCCCGTGACGGGGGCGAGCCCGCCGTGCTGACCCTCAGACAGCTGACCCGCGACGAACCGCGTTTCACAGTCGGCGACGGCACCGTGTTCATCTGCGAGAACCCCGCCGTCGTCGCGGCGGCGGCCGATGAGCTCGGCCCGGCCTGCCCGCCGCTGGTCTGCGTCGAGGGCCAGCTCTCGGCAGCCGCCCGCACGCTGCTCGTCCGACTGGCCGACCAGGGCGCCCGCTTCGCCTACCACGGCGACTTCGACTGGGGCGGAGTGCGCATCGCCACGACCGTCTTCCGCCTCGTCGGCACCTCGCCCTGGCGCTTCGACGAGACCGCCTACCTCGCCGCGCTCGCCCGTGGCCACGGCAGCCCCCTGGCCACGGGCGTGCCCGCCAACACCCCGTGGGATCCGCGGCTGAGCGGGGCGATCGCGCAGCGCGGCATGCGCGTCGAAGAAGAGCACGTGCTCGACCTGCTCATCGCCGACTTGCTGGCGGCCGGCCCCGGCTCCGCCTGACCCCTCGCGCCGCCAAGCCTCGACAAGCCTGATTGGATGACGGACCGTGGCCGTACACATCGACATCGACGCCCTGCTCGAAAGCCTTCCGGCCGACGTCCGCAGCCAAGCGCTCGATGCCTCGACCCGCCTGCGATCGCTGCGGTCCAGCGACGGTGGAGCACGCGCCGCCGTGATCACCGCGGACGCCGGTGTAGTGGCCTGCTGGATCGGCGTCGTGGACGGCGCACTCGCCGCGGACTGCGAGTGCCGAGCGGATCGCCACCGACACCAGTCCCTGTGCGCCCACGCGGTAGTCGTCGCCCAAGCCGCGGTCGAGGCAGATCTGCCATGGTCCGCGAACGCGACGACGCCGGGCTCGGCCCTGCCCGAACCCGCGGCCGAGTGGGTGCGGGTCGCCGAGAGTCTCACCCGCCGCGAACTCGTCGGCCTCGTCGCCGACCAGGCCGTGCACAGCCGTTCCTTCGCCAGCTCGCTGCTGAAGGCCGCAGACCTGCTCGGCCCACCCGGACCCGCCGAGATCGCGCTCGTGCGCAAGGCCATCGACGAGGCGCTGAGCGTGGAGTCCGGGTACGAGTGGGATCTGCACGACATCGCGGTATCCGGATACCGCCTCGCCGAGGAACTCGAACTGCTCGCCGAGCGCCCGGCGACCGGCGAGGCCCTGGAGATCGCCGAGGATGCGATCGAGGCGTGGGACGGTCACCTCTACGGAATCCTTTCCCAGAACTACCACACGTATGAGACCGAGCCCGACGAAATCGGTGGACGCATCGCCGCGGCGCATCTGGCCATCTGCGCTTCGCTGCGTCCCGACCCCGAACAGCTGGCCGCCGATCTGGTACGCCTCGAAGGCCTAGCCGAGATCGAATCGAGCGTCGATGCGCTCGGCGCATATCGGCACCTGCTCGGTCCCACCGGCGTCGCCGCCTACAAGGACGGGATCAAACAACTGCGACGCACCAGAGGCCGGTAACCGCCGGAAATCTCACCCGCCGCGCCACAGGTCAATCGGCCATGTGCGCACACAAGTCAGCATACAGATATCGCGAGCAGAACTCCACCACCGGGCACGAATCGTAGGCAGATGTAGCGAAGCGCGAGGAAAATGCACCGGTCAATCAGGAAACTGCCAGCGCAGATCAGAATACGAAAACGGCGCTGACCTGCAATGCTGTGCGGCGAGCCGGTCTGTAAGCCGGGTTTCACTTGGTTCGTTTTGTCATGATATGCGGTAATAAACTCTACGAGAAGTGCTTGCCTCTGCGTACTGAGACGTCACGGAACGTGAAGGTCGCTGCCGTGTCAATAATGGCTAAGGCGCGCGTGGCGATTCAACCGCCACTTCGGCCCGAAAAGCCGCAGGTCAGGTAGGACCCCAAGGCAGGAATCGGTCTATAAGCCGACTTCTGTATGCAGAACGTGAAGTCCTCGCGCGCACGTCATCACGACTTGCCTCTGCGGTTCTCCGATTCGCACCGTGGGCCGCCGTGGCGTGCCGAGCACGGGCCGGTGCTGCCCGAAGGCAGATTTCGAGGACACCGTCGAGGTTCTGGCGCACGGCCGGCTGAGCGGATTGTGCAGTGGACGCTGTGGATTCCGACTCGGCGCGCACAGGCCTGGCCGGGACGGGATAGGGTCGGTCGCCGTGGGTGAATGGACGGATGAAGAGTTGGATGAGCTGGTCGAGCAGGCCACCGTCGATGCTTATGGGGACGACGAGCAGCGCTCCGGGTTCCTGGTGATGATCGAGGATGAGCTGGCGCTGCCGTTCGAGACGCAGGTGCTCGGCGTGTCGGTCACCGTCACCGGGATCGAGCAGGCGGATGACGGCAGCCTAGTCGCGGCGTGTCGCCGTGGTCGGGTGACCCAGCGCATCGGCGTGCTGGACTTGCCGTTGCCTGCCCCGCCGCCGGCGGGAGCGCAGTGGATCGAGGCGTACCGGCGCTGGGCGGGGTGACGCGTCGATGAGTGAGTATCAGCACTACGAGTTCCTGGCTCTGGACCGGCCGCTGACCGACGCCGAGTACGGGCAGGTGCGGACGCTCTCGACGCGGGCGCAGATCTCCCGGACCCGGTTCGTCAACGAGTATCAGTGGGGCGACTTCAAGGGCGACCCGGATGCGCTGATGGACCGCTTCTACGACGCACACCTGTACTTCGCGAACTGGAGTACCCGGATCCTGATGCTGCGGCTACCGGCCGCGCTGCTGGACCAGCGCACTGCGCGTGAGTACTGCGACGCCGAGAGCGCGTCCGTGCGGCGCAGCGGCAAGAACATCGTCCTGCGGTGGTGCAGCGAGGACGAGGATGGCGAGGAGGAGTGGGTTGACGGCGGCCCGGGGCCGTTGGGGGCGCTCGTCGGGGTGCGCGCGGAACTGGCCGCGGGCGACCTGCGCCCGCTGTATCTGGGCTGGCTCGCTGCGTTGAGTGCCGGAGAGTTCGGGTGCCTGGAAGAGTTCGACGACGGGGCCGACGAAGAGGATGTGCTGGAGCCCGCGGTTCCGGCAGGGC
>JBOHCW010000386.1:0-4634 GCA_050725375.1 Actinocrinis sp.
GTGCCGGACGCGGTCGCGTCCTTCTTGTTGAGCTGGACATCGAGGTCGATCTTGTAAGAGCCCGAGCCGAACTCACCCTTGACGTGCACAGCGGTGGCCTGGTCGGCGGCCGCCTTCACCGCGGTGATCAGGGCGGCCTGGCTCAGCCCGACGTTCGAGCCGCCCGCGGCGTTCGACGAGCCGGACGGCGCGGACGAGCCCCCCGAGACGGCGGCGGCGCCCGACGCCCCAGCGGTCGGCGACGAGCTGGAGCAGCCCGTGACCGCCACCAGGCCGATCGCGGCGGCTGCGGACAGGACGGCTACCTGACGAGAAATCACAGTTGACTTTCCTGAAGAATCGATGAGAACCCCCGAGCGGTCAGAGCGTATCGGCAGCGGGTCACGCCGCAGCCACAGGGGTCTCACAAAGTTCCTCAGGGTACTCATGCGCCGCGCCGGTCCCGTGCGCCGGGACCGGGCACAGCGGCACGGTGCGGCCGGGCTCGCGGCGGGCGAACCACGGGATCGTCACGTGCACCAGCGGGCCGATCGCGCCCGCGTAGATCACCGTGCCGACGCCGACGTTTCCGCCGAGCAGCCAGCCGACCGCCAGGATCGACAGCTCGATGCCGGTGCGCACGACCCGGATGGACCGGCCGGGAGCGGCCAGACCGGTCATCAGGCCGTCGCGCGGTCCGGTGCCTAACCCGGCGCCGATGTAGAGGCCGGTCGCCACCGCGTTGAGCGCGACGCCGCCGACGAACATCGTCCAGCGCGGCCAGAAGGCGTGCGGTGCGGGCATCACGGCCAGCAGCAGGTCGACGACCAGGCCGATGACCACGATGTTCGCGATCGTGCCGATGCCCGGGCGCTGGCGCAGCGGGATCCACAGCAGCATCACCGCGGCGCCGACCACGATCAGCACGGTGCCGACCGGGATGCCGGTGATGCGGGAAAGTCCGGTGTGGAACACGTCCCACGGATCGACGCCGACCGCCGGGGCCAGCATCAGCGCCTCGCTGACGCCGTAAACGACCAACCCGACGGCCAGCTGGGCTAACCGGGAGGCGCCGCGGTCCCGGGGCGCCGCGCCGCGCGCCGCCCGCGCGGAACGGTGCAGAACCCGGATCAGCCGCCGGAAGTCCAGCGGCTGCGCCAGCGGATCGGCGCGGTGATCGACGAACTCGCGTTCCAGCGAATCGGTGAGGATCGGGGCGGTGTAGCGGGACGACATGGTGATCCCTTCGCATCGAAAGCGGACTGGAGACTTTCGGCACCGTGCGCCCGTCATCGCCCTTGATGGGGGCCGGTCTTGCCGGAATTGGCCTGACAATGAGATTATGGAGCGAGATTGGACCCTGGATCGATAGCCAATTTGAAGAAGGTGGCTTGGTGAACGCGGCGAACACGGTCATTGGAGCGGGCCAGCTCGCCCAGCGGCTCGGGCCGTGGCGCAACGCCGGCGGAAGCATGGACGACGCGGACGGCTCCGCACTAGCGGGTGCCGGTGCGGGTGCGGGCACCGGCTCGGGCGCACGGGCCAAGCCGCTGCAGTCCGCGCTGGCCGAGCGGATCACCGCGCTGGTGTTGGACGGCAGGCTCCCGCTCGGCTCGCGGCTGCCGGCGGAGCGGGCGCTGAGCACGGCGCTCGGCGTCAGCCGCACCACGGTCACGGCCGCGTACTCGCAACTGCGCGAATCAGGGTTCACGGTCAGCCGGCAGGGCTCCGGCAGCTACGTCTCGCTGCCGGAGAGCGTCACGGCGCGCGCCGGCGGCTGGCGGGCCGTACACGACGGCTTCGACAGCGGGGTCATCGACCTGACCACCGCCTCGCCCGTGGCCCCGCTGCCCACGCTGCAGGCCGCGCTGCGCAGCGCGGCCGAGCAGCTGCCGAGCCTCGCGGACCTCAACGGCTGCATGCCGTACGGGTTCAACCCGCTGCGCGAGGCCATCGCGGAGCGCTACACCGCGCACGGCCTGCCCACCGCGCCGGACCAGATCCTGGTCACCAACGGATCGCAGGGTGCGATCACGATGATCGCCCGGCTGCTGTGCGGCCCGGGCGACCGCGTCCTGGTGGAAAGCCCGAGCTACCCCAACGCGCTGGACACCTTCCGCGCCGCCGGCACCCGCCCGATGCCGGTGCCGCTGGACGCGCGCGGGTGGACGCCGGGCGGCTACGAGAGCGCGCTGGCCCAGATGCGGCCCCGGCTGGCATACCTCATCCCGCACTTCCAGAACCCGACCGGGCATCTGATGGCCCCTGACATGCAGGCGTCCGTCGCGCGCGCCGCGCACCGGGCCGGCACCTGGCTGCTGGCCGACGAGACGGTCACCGAGGTGGCCCTGGACGTGCCGATCCCGCCGCCGTTCGTCACCACGATCCGGCCGGGCGACGCCGACTCGGTCCTGGTCTGCGGCTCGATGTCCAAGTCCTGCTGGGGCGGACTGCGGATCGGCTGGCTGCGCGGACCGGCCCGGATCGTGCACGAACTGGCCGCGGCGCGCGCCGCGATGGACCTGTCCTCGCCGGTGCTGGACCAGGTGGCCGCGACCGCCGTGCTGCGCGGCGACCAGAGCTACTCCGAGGAGCACCGGAAGGCGTGGCGCGAGCAGCGCGCGGCGCTGGCCGCCGCCGTCAGGCAGACCTTCCCGCACTGGACCTTCCGCATGCCCGAAGGCGGCCTGAGCCTCTGGATTCGGATGGACAACGAAGAGGCGACACTGCTCTCGAAGCGCGCGCAGACGCACGGCGTGCTCGTGCACGCCGGACCGCGCTTCGGCGCCGACGCGGGCACGTTCGAGCGCTTCGTGCGCATGCCTTACGTGCTGCGGCCCGAGCAATTGCGCGAGGCGGTGCGCCGCATCGATCTGGCGCGCTCTGCGCCCGGCCCGCGACACGCCTCGGACTACCGCGCGGACCTGGTGGCGTAACTCCGCCTTGCGTGGTGCCTTAAGCAGTGCCTTGAAGAGCCGGTCGCGGTCTTGACGGGCCAACTGGACTAGACCATTGTGCACGTGTACGCGGTGCTACGGCGACGCACCGGGTCAGCCGCTGGACAGAGCCCTGCGCAGCGGCCCCCGTCCCGCCGAAGGAGAGCCCGCCGTGCCCTCGGATCGTCCCCCTCGCCGCACCGGCTTGAAGCGCAAGCAGCTGTACGCGCTCGGCGCGGCCCTCGCCGCGCTCCTGCTGCCCGCGGCCGTCTACCTCGCCGCGGCGCCCGCCTCCGCCGCGAGCAACCTGCTGGCCAACCCCGGATTCGAGGCCGGCTCGCTGTCCGGATGGAGCTGCGACGCCGGTACCGGCTCGGTCGTCACGACGCCGGCGCACTCCGGCGGCTACGCGCTTTCGGGCGCTGCGACGTCCTCCGACGACGCCCAATGTACGCAGACCGTCTCGGTACAGCCGAACACCGCCTACACGTTGTCAGGGTTCGTCGAAGGTGCGTACGTATACCTCGGCGTGATCGGGGGCGCGTCGACCTGGACCCCGTCGGCCACGTCGTGGACGTCGCTGTCGACGACGTTCACCACGACCGCGAGCCAGACCAGCGTGCAGGTGTTCACGCACGGCTGGTACGCGCAGGGCACGTACTACGCGGACGACCTGGTACTGAGCGGCCCGGCCGGTTCCGGCGGCGGTTCGCCGTCGGCGAGCGCCAGCCCGTCCGCGTCCGCTTCCCCGTCGCACAGCCCGAGCAGCAGCCCGTCGCCGACCCCGTCGGGCACCGTCTCGCCGCCGCCGAATAACGGCTCTTACACCCACCCGGTCTACTTCATGCCGGTCGACAACAACCCGGCGCCGATCTCCTCGATCGTCGCCGGCTCCGGCGAGAACGAGTTCAACCTCGCCTTCGTGCTCGACTCCGGCGGCTGCACGCCCGCCTGGGACGGCAGCTCCTCGATGCCGGTCTCCTCCGACACGACGGTCGCCGCGGACGTGAACGCGATCCGGGCGGCCGGCGGCGAGGTCGCAGTGTCCTTCGGCGGCTACAACGGGACCGAGTTGGGCACCACCTGCGGCTCGGCCTCGGCGCTGGCCAACGCGTACCAGCAGGTGATCACCAAGTACCACCTGACCCGCGTCGACTTCGACTACGAGAACGGCGCGCTGGACTCGAACACCGCGGTCCGCTTCGGCGCCATCAGGATTCTCGAGGCGAACAACCCGAACCTGCGCGTCTCGCTGACCATCCCGATGACCACGGTCGGCTTTCCGGGCAGCGGCACCGACGAGATCCGGCAGGCGATCGCGGCCGGCGCGCGGCTCGACGTGATCAACATCATGGACTTCGACACGGGCCTGACCTCCGGCACCGAGGTGGGGCAGAGCGAGGCCGTCGCGAACGACGCGGTCGGCCAGTTGGAGACGATCTACGGCTGGAGCGCGGCGAGCGCCTGGTCGCACCTGGGCTTGCAGATCATGAACGGGCACACCGACCAGCCCTCCGAGCTGTTCACGCAGTCCGACTTCAGCGCGCTGCTGGGCTTCGCGAAGGCGAACCACCCGGCGTGGTTCTCGTTCTGGTCGGTCAACCGCGACTTCCAGTGCCCGGCCGGCGCGGTCGAGCCGTGGGCGCCGGGCACCTGCTCGAACATCACCCAGAACCCGTACGACTTCACGAAGATCATCGCGCAGTACGCGGACTGATC
>JBOHCW010000387.1:0-3042 GCA_050725375.1 Actinocrinis sp.
ACCCTGCCGCTGCCGAGCTGAAGCCGTTAACTGATTCCGTGCCGATTTCGCGGCGACATAACGCGGTGACATAGCGCAGCGACATAACACAGCTGGCATGCCGAGCTGACGGTGCGTCAATGCATCAATTCGGCGCCTCGTCATCCGGCGTACCGCACGGCCATATCGCGGTAGTGAGTCCTGCGGCAGTGAGCCCTGCGGCATAACGTGTTGCTCAACGCTGCGTAGACGACAGTGCGGCCCGAGTATCGCGCGATACTCGGGCCGCACTGTTTATCGAGGCGCCGTCAGAGCGCCGGGCCGGCGCTGTCTCAGCGCTTCTTCCCGGCGGTCTTCTTGGCGGCCGACTTCTTCGCCATGCCCTTCTTCGCCGCGGTCTTGGTGGCCGGGGCGACGGCGGCCGACTTGCGGGCCACCGGACGGGCCGCGGCCTTCTTCGCCGTGGACTTCTTCGCGGTGGTCTTGGCCGCCGCCTTGGTCACCGCGGCCTTCTTCGTCGCGGCGGCGCGGGTGGGGGTTGCCTTCACGGCCGTCTTGCGCACGGCCTTCTTCGCCGCCGTGGCCGTGACGGTCTTCTTGGCCGCGGCCGGACGGGCCGGCGCGCTCTTCGCCGCGCGCTTCGCCACGGTCTTCGCCACGGTCTTCGCCGCGCTCTTCGCGACTGCCTTCTTCGCGGCGGCCGCGGCGGGCCGCCTGGCGACGGCCTTCTTCGCCGCGGCGGACTTGCGCGCGGTCGGCCGTGAGCCGTTGACCTCGTCCTTGAAAGCCTGGCCCGCGCGGAACTTCGGCACCGTCGCCGCCGCCACCTTGACCTGCTCGCCGGTGCGCGGGTTGCGCGCGATCCGGGCCGGCCGCTTGGCCGACTCGAAAGTGCCGAAACCGGTCAGCGAGACCTTGTCGCCGGCCACCACGGCGCCGGTGACCCCGTCCAGTACCGCGTCGACCGCTTCGCCGGCCGCCCGGCGCGAGACCTGGAGCTTCTCGGCCACCGCGTCAATGAGCTGCGCCTTGTTCACGTTGCGTCCCTAGGGGAGGGTGCGGAGCGCCGCGCGCGCCGCACGGGGTGGAAACCGTTCCGCCGCGCCCGTTTTTCGCCATCGGGGCACCGCGGCCTTTTCCGCACCGTAGAGCGACGAATCAGGTGAATCAATCACCAAGCGCCCTAATCACCCTTGTGTCGCAATGGTTTCCACCCGGTAGAGGAGTGCACACGTTGTACGCGCGGTTAAGAACCGGCGGCGGCAGGCGGCTGATCCGGTCCGCAATCCCCGTCCGCGGGCAGGAAATCCGCGACACCGGCCGCGCCGCGCCGCTCGTCGACGAGGCGCAGAAAACGCTCCAGGCGGCGCATCGCGTCGTCCTGATCGTGTCGGGAAGCGGCCGTGATGACCAGCAGGCGCCTCACGAAATCAGCGCGGTCCGGCAGATCCAGATCCATGCCGCGCAGCACGCCGTGCGCCTCCTTGAGCAGTTGCGCGAGGCGCGCGTAGCCGGAAAGCTCGCGCAGTTCCGCGGAATCGAACTGCTCGGATTCGAACTGCTCGGCATCGAACTGCTCGGCGGACAGATCCGGGTCCGCAGGCATGACGGCGTCTCCGGGTAGTACAACGTCCACAGACGTGGCAGAGCCGGTATGGTCGCCGCCCTGATCCGTACCTGTCACGTCCGTCCGCACGCGTCCATTGTGCCCCCGTACGCGCAATGCCCGGTAACGCGCGGGCGGCGCACCCCATGGTCAGGGTGCGCCGCCTACAAACAGTCGCCTGCGTTATGTACTCGTCGCGCCGAGTTACCGGCACACGTCGCCTTACACGACCGCCTCGGGCACCGGCAGCGTGACCGGCGTGTACTCGGGGCGCTTGGTCTCGAAGGCGCCGATGTCGTCGACGTGCCGCAGGGTCAGGCCGATGTCGTCGAGCCCTTCCATCAGCCGCCAGCGGGTGTAGTCGTCGATCTCGAACGCCGCGGTCAGCGCGCCGACGCGCACCTCGCGCGCCTCCAGGTCCACGGTCACCTCGGCGGCCGGGTCGGCCTCGACCAGCTCCCAGATCCGCTCGACCGTCTCCTGCGGCAGCTCGACCGTGAGCAGCCCGCCCTTGAGCGAGTTGCCGCGGAAGATGTCGGCGTAACGCGCGGAGATCACGGCCTTGAACCCGTAGTTCTGCAGCGCCCACACCGCGTGTTCACGCGATGAACCGGTGCCGAAGTCGGGGCCGGCCACCAGGACCGAGGCCCCGGCGCGCTCCGGTTTGTTGAGCACGAACTCCGGATCGTTGCGCCACGCGGCGAACAGCCCGTCCTCGAAACCGCTGCGGGTGACCCGCTTCAGGTACACCGCCGGGATGATCTGGTCGGTGTCGACGTTGGAGCGGCGCAGCGGGACGGCGGTGCCGGTGTGCCGGACGAACTTGTCCATGCTCAGACCTCCAGCAGATCGGACGGCGCGGCCAGGTGCCCGGTGACCGCGGTGGCCGCGGCGACCAGCGGCGAGACCAGGTGCGTACGCCCGCCCTAGCCCTGCCGGCCCTCGAAGTTGCGGTTGGACGTGGACGCCGAGCGCTCGCCGGGCGCGAGCTGGTCCGGGTTCATGCCCAGGCACATGGAGCAGCCGGCGAACCGCCACTCCGCGCCCGCGTCGACGAACACCTTGTCCAGGCCCTCGGCCTCGGCTTCGAGCCGCACCCGCGCCGAGCCCGGGACCACCAGCATCCGCACGCCCTCGGCCACCTTGTGGCCCTTGATGACCTCCGCGGCGGCGCGCAGGTCCTCGATCCGGCCGTTGGTGCAGGAGCCGATGAACACGGTGTCGACCGCGATCTGCTTGAGCGGCGTGCCCGGGGTCAGGCCCATGTAGGTGAGGGCGCGCTCGGTGCCGTTCGGGTCCTTGGTCTCGCCCGGCGCCGGGACGGTGGCGCCAAGCGGCAGCGCCTGGCCGGGGTTGGTGCCCCAGGTGACGTAGGGAGTCAGCGTGGTCGCGTCGATCGTCACCTCCTGGTCGAACACCGCGCCCTCGTCGGTCGTCAGCGTCGCCCAGTACTCGAC
>JBOHCW010000388.1:0-2285 GCA_050725375.1 Actinocrinis sp.
GGCGGGAAGTTCGGTGGCGGCTCGTATGCGACGTCCGGCGGCCTGCACGGGGTCGGCGCGTCGGTGGTCAATGCGCTGTCCGCGCGGCTGGACGTCGAGGTGGACCGGGACGGCGCCACCCACTCGATCTCCTTCCGGCGCGGAGTGCCCGGCGTGTTCGACGGCGAGGGACCGGACGGGCAGTTCACCGCGCAGAGCGGGCTGGCCAAGGGCCGGCGCTCGGCCAAGAAGGCCGGGATAACCGGCACCCGCATCCGCTACTGGTCGGACCGGCAGATCTTCCTCAAGGACGCGCAGGTCTCGCTGGAGGAGCTGTACAGCCGCGCCCGGCAGACCGCGTTCCTGGTGCCGGGCCTGACGCTGGTCGTGCGCGACCAGCGGGGGACGGACGGCGCCGAGCAGACCGTCGAGACCTTCCACTACGCGGGCGGGATCTCCGAATACTGCGAGTACCTGGCCAAGGACCGGCCGATCAGCGACACGCTGCGGCTGACCGGCTCGGGCACCTTCACCGAGACCGTGCCGGTGCTCGACGACGCGGGCCACATGGCGCCGCAGGACGTCGAGCGGCAGCTGGACGTGGACGTGGCGCTGCGCTGGGGCACCGAGTACGACACCACGGTGCGCTCGTTCGTGAACATCATCGTCACGCCCAAGGGCGGCACGCACCTGACCGGCTTCGAGCGCGCCCTGGTCAAGACGGTCAACGAGCAGCTGCGCGCGGTCAAGCTGCTCAGGGTCAACGACGACCCGGTGGTCAAGGACGACATCCTGGAGGGCCTGACCGCGGTGGTCACCGTCCGGCTGGCCGAGCCGCAGTTCGAGGGCCAGACCAAGGAGGTGCTCGGCACCCCGGCGGCGGCCCGGATCGTGGCGGCGGTGGTCTCCGAGGAGCTGCGCGGCTTCCTGACCAGCGGTCACCGCAACGTCAAGCCGCAGGCCCGCGCGGTGCTGGAGAAGATCGCCGCCGCGGCCAAGACCCGCATCGCGGCCCGGATGCACAAGGAGACCCAGCGGCGTAAGAACGCCCTGGAGACCTCCGCGCTGCCGGCCAAGCTGGCCGACTGCCGCAGCGACGACGTGGAGCGCTCCGAGCTGTTCGTGGTCGAGGGCGACTCGGCGCTGGGCACCGCGAAGCTGGCCCGCTCCTCGGAGTTCCAGGCGCTGCTGCCGATCCGGGGCAAGATCCTCAACGTGCAGAAGTCCTCGGTCACCGACATGCTCAAGAACGCCGAGTGCGCCGCGATCATCCAGGTCGTCGGCGCGGGCACCGGGCGCTCCTTCGACCTGGAAGCGGCCCGCTACGGCAAGATCATCATGATGGCCGACGCCGACGTGGACGGCTCGCACATCAGGACCCTGTTGCTGACCCTGTTCTACCGGTACATGCGCCCGCTGGTGGAGGCCGGCCGGGTGTACGCCGCGGTGCCGCCGCTGCACCGGATCGAGGTGATCGGGCAGGGCAAGGCGAAGAACGAGTACCTGTACACGTATTCGGACGCCGAGCTCAAGCGCACCCTGGCCGACCTGCAGCGGCGCGGCAAGCGGGTCAAGGACCCGGTGCAGCGCTACAAGGGCCTGGGCGAGATGGACGCCGACCAGCTGGCCGAGACCACGATGGACCCGCGCCGGCGGATGCTGCGGCGCATCTCGCTGCCGGACGTCGAGGCCGCGGAGCGGATGTTCGAGATGCTGATGGGCACGGACGTGGCGCCGCGGCGCGAGTACATCGTCAACTCCGCCGCGCTGCTGGACCGCTCGCGCATCGACGCGTGACCTCTGAGAGGGCGTGCAGGGCGAACTGACGCGTGGTGACCGACCAGGTGACCGCGCGTCAGTCCTGCTTCTCCAGACTCAGTTTGTCCAGACTCAGCTTCTCCAGGCTCAGCACGCGAAGTCGCAGCGGCGTGCCGGGGGCCTTGCCGCAGGACTCGGGACGCGGCTCCTCGGCCACGGACTGCTCGACCAGTGCGCGGTAAGACACCTGGTCGGCGGTCAGGTCGACCTGCCAGTGGCCGTCGTCGAGCCGGTGCTCGCCGACCACGCGGACCGCGTCCGCGCCGAACTCCTGCAGCTCGTCGCGCAGTGCGAGGTCGGCGGCCTGGCCCGGGCGTGACCAGGTGCTGCGTCCGCGCGAGTGCTCGGTGACGACGCTGCCGCGCGCCGCGGCGTCGAGCGCCGCGAGGGCGCTGCGAGCGTCGAGCCGGCCGTAGACGTAGCCGGTCGGCAGGACGACCGCGGTCGGCGCGAACCGGTGGCCGCCGAGGTGGTCCGCCTCCCAGACC
>JBOHCW010000389.1:0-3774 GCA_050725375.1 Actinocrinis sp.
GCGTGCGCATCCTTCGCGCTGCCGGTGGCCAAGTCGACTCGCACCTGTCATTGGCGGGTGCTGCGCGAGGCGGGCTTGATCCGGCAGCGCCCCGCGGCAACGGCGCCATTGTGCGCCTGCGCCGCGGCGAGATCACTCGCCGTTGTCCGGGGCTGTTCAAGGTTGTCGTCGACCTGGATTCCGGCACGCCGCACCGCTGAGGCGCGGTCGGATCCATCTTCACCGACCCTCCGACTCGGTCGGCGATCTCCGTGCCGCGGGGTGGAATACCGGGTCGGGCCCGGCGGGTTTCCGGCCCGCCCGCACGTCAGCCTGCATGCTGATCCAGTGCTGATCCAGTGTTGAAGGTCGGCGTCTTCGTTGCCGTCGATGGAAGGGTGCGCATGAAGCTGCATGGCAGTGCGGAGTGGGTCCGGTCGGCTGCGCGCGTCGCGTACAGCCGCGGCACGGGGGCCGGGCACGTCGATGGGTGAGCCGGCATCTACCGATCTGCCAGTCGGCCTTTCGGCGCAGGCCGGTTCGCGGCCCACCGGCGCGTTGACCCGCACCCCTCGGCGCCGCCGAAGGACGGGCCCGATCGTGGCTGCCGTCCTGTTCACCGGCGCCTGGGCGCTGCCTATACTCACCCATCTCACCGGGACCGATCCGCTGCTGGTCGCGGTGGTCGTCTTCGGCACCGGCGGACTGCTACGGGCGGGCGCCACGATCGTCGACCGGCTGTTCATCACAGCGGCGCTGCTGGTCGGCTTGGCCATCGTCGGCGGACTGCTGTTCTCACTCTGGCCCTGGGGATTGGAGCCGGTCGCGATCGGCGGCCTTGCGCTGAGTCTGCTCGTGGCCGCCTATCTCTGGCGCGATGCGCCGCCGCCGTGGCGCACGTGGCCCACCCGGCTACTCGGCAGCGATCTTGTGCTGCTGCTCGGCTTCGCCGCCGGCGCGCTGGTGGCGTACTGGCCCAGTTTCGGTATCGGCGTTCCCGGGCCGCTCAAGGCGGGCACGCAGCTCGGATTCGCAGGGATGACCGGCGACCGGCTGCGCCATTTCAGTCTGTTCGACACCATCCACCGGCTCGGCGGCTACACGTTCCTGATGCAGGGCAAAGCGCGCGCCTCCGTCGATCCGGGGGTGCTGGCGGTGTACCCGCCGGGCCAGCACTACATCTACGCGCTCGCCGACATCTTCGCCCGCTCGAACACGGATCCGGGCAATCCGGTGAGCGAGATGGACCGATACGGCCTGTGGGTCGCGCTGGGCTACGGCTTCTTCGTAGCCTGCGTCGCGTGGGCCGCGCGCTGGGCCGCCGGGCCGTCGCTGGCCGGCTGGCGCCGCGTGTTGGCGATGACGGCGATCGCCGCGTTCCTTGCGACCGGGATGCTCACCACGGCGATCTGGTCAACGTGGGATCCACAGGTGTTCGGCATGGCCCTGCTCGCTCTGCTCGCCGCGCTCTGCTTCCGGCCACCGATCGGCTGGCGCACGCACACGGCGTTGATGGCGCTGTTGTTCATCGCGATCTGCCTGACCTATGAGCTGTTCGCGCCGTTCGCCGCGATACTGATCGCCGTCTCGCTGACCGTGTACCGCAGACGACTGCTGCCGCACTGGAGGCTGCTGCTCGTGGTCGCGGTGCTCTCGGCCCCGCTCGCCCTGAGCGAGTACGCCGCCGCGCACACGGCGGGACTGAACGGGGGCGCGGCCTCGCAGGCGACCGGTTTCACGATCCTGATGGGGTGGATCCCGCTCACAGTGCTCGGCTGCGTCAGCGTGCTGGGTTTCACCACCCGCGCGGCCAGGCGCCGTCCCTCGGCGGTGGCCGGGCTGGCCGCGGCGTTGCTGGGCGGCCTGGCCGTGCTGGCCTTCATGCTCAGCTTGAATCAACCGCCGGCGACCAGCTACTACTTCCAGAAGCTCCTGCAGGCCTGGGCCGTGGTCATGATGGTGGGCGCGGGGTCTTTCGGGCATCTGCTGGCCCGGCCCGCCCTGCCGCGACGCGGCCGGCTCGGCGCGACGGTCGGCGCCGCCGCGTTCGTACTCGCGATCACCGCCACACACAGTTTCTGGTGGTCGGCCGTCCTCAACACGCCGCCGACCGCCGCCGACGACCCGAATCCGGGAGCCAGTTGGTCGGTGAGCGCCTCGAGTACCTGGGCGTCCATGTGGATGAGCGCCCGGTACAAGGTCCCGGAAAACATCGTCCCGCTGGCCAACCTCCACCGGGAGCACCGGCTCGGCGACCACGTGCCGACCATCACCGTGGTCTACGACGATCCGCTGAGCAACGTCAACCTCAGCCTTCAGCTCGCGGTGCTCAACCAGGACGCGGGCACCATGAGCGCCGTCGTCTACGGCTCGGGCAGCGACCCGGATCGGGGACTGAACGCGACCACCGGGATGCTGGAGGCCGGGGCGAACGGCGCCGCGTGGACCGCGCAGCAGGTGCGCAACCTCGCCGAACTCGAAGCCGGAATCCAGGCCGTCGGAACGCCGGTGCGGGTGATCGTGGCCACTAAGCCGTTGGCAAGCATGCTCACCCAGTGGGCGGCCTCCCACCCCGGCGCCGTCCGCGACGTGCTCTACCTGCCGTCGATCACCACGCCACCGGGCGGCTGACGCCCAAAATATTTTAGCCCGCGCCCGCCTCATCGTCGCCGACATGCCCAGGTGCCAGTCCGGGGCGTGCTGAGTCAGGCTACTGTGGTGGCTACGGCGGCCCGAAGCGGCCCCACCGCTGACCTAAGCGTCAGACGGGTGGAACAAACTCGGGACCGCCGTGGCCGGCTGAAGGCAATAGGGGCGGCTGACACGTGAGTGGACACGGTGGATCACTCTCGTCAGGAGTGAAGCAGTTACCGCGATGCTTCTTCTGCTTGACGACCAGAGCCCGCATTCGCCCGCTAGCGCAGCCGGGCCGGCTGTCGCGCTGCGGAAGCAACGGAGACCGGGCGCGTGAGATCGATCGGGAGTGACGATCGGCGGGGAACAGGCCGATCCGGCGGGCTGCTCGCGACAGCCGTGGTGCTGGGCACGGGCGTGGCCGCGGTCGGTGTACGCGCCGCCGCCGGAGCCCCGCTGCGCGGCGTCGGCCCGGCCGCGCGCGACGCTGTCTGGCTCGCGGTGCTGTTCGCGTTCGCCGCCGTGCTCACGGCCGCGAAGTACAGCGACCACTTGCGCTCGACCGAGTCGGCAAGCACCGCGCAGGACCGGCTGCGCCAGGCCACGCTCACGGTCCTGCTCGCCAGCGCCGCACTGGTCCCCGTCGCACTCCTGCTGCTACATCCCAGCACCGGCAAGGCCGTCCCGAAGAAACCCAGCACCCCCTACCGGTCCCCGGCCCGGACACCGGGCAAGGCCAGCGGGTCCTCCTTCAACCTGCGCGCATTCCTGCTCGTCGTACTGATCGCGATCAGTGTGCTGGCACTGGTATGGCTGATCGCCGCCGTGATCCGGATGCTGCGCACCATGCCGACCCCCTCACCGGCCGCCTCCGGATCGCTGATCGAGCCTCCGCAGACCCAGGACGAGTCCCTGGCCGGCGCGTTGCTCGCCGGACGGTCCGCCCTGTCCGGCGACGACGCCCGCACCGCGATCGTCGCCTGCTACGCCGCGATGGAGACCTCGCTGAACCAGGCAGGCGTCATCCGCGAGCAATCCGACAGCCCGTCAGACCTGTTACGACGCGCCGCCGCCCGCGATCTTCCAGGCGCCGACACGCACCACGCCGAGACACTGACCACACTGTTCCGCGAGGCCCGCTTCTCCACGCACCCCATGACC
>JBOHCW010000390.1:0-8638 GCA_050725375.1 Actinocrinis sp.
CGACCGTGATCACGTTCATCAACCCGGCGGTGGCGGTGGTGCTGGGGATGCTGGTTTTGAACGAACGGTTTACTGCGGGAGTGGCGGTGGGCTTCCCGCTGGTGCTGCTCGGGAGCTGGCTGTCGACGCGGAAGGGTAGGCGGGATTCGGTAGGTGGAGTGGACGAGGCTGCGTTGGATGCGGTACCGGCGCCTGCAGCGGCGGCAGGCATTGGGGGGACGACGATGGTGGCGATGGGGGATTAGACGGAGGGTGATTAGACGGAGGGTGATGAAAGGCGGGCGTGTTGCGTGAGCGGTGCGCGGGTCAGCGGGCGAAGGTTAGTTGCGAGACGCCGATGTAACCGGTCTGGAAGCCTGCTTCGCAGTACGCCAGGTAGAAGCGCCAGGTGCGATGGAAGACCTCGTCGAAGCCTAGGGCGTCGGCGGCCGGCCAGTGCGCCTCGAAACGCTCGCGCCAGGTGCGCAGGGTACGGGCGTAATCCTCGCCGAAGTCGACGCGGCGCACGAGGCGCAGCCTGGTCGCGTTGAGTGCCTGCTCGATCGCGGTGACGGACGGGATCAGGCCGCCGGGGAAGATGTATTTGTGCATCCACGTGTACGTGGACCTGGTCGCCAGCATCCGTTGGTGGGCCATCGTGATCGACTGGACGGCCGCACGGCCGCCGGGCGCCAGCAGGCGGTCGATGGCCTCGAAGTAGGCGGGCCAGTAGCGCTCGCCGACTGCCTCGATCATCTCGACGGAGACGACCGCGTCGTAGCCGGTCGATCCGTGCGGGGGCTCGACCTCGCGGTAGTCGGCCAGCCGCACCTCGATCTTGTCGCTCAGGCCCGCCTGGGCGATACGGGCCTCGGCCAGGGCCTTCTGCTCGCGGGAGAGCGTCAGGGTCGTGACGCACGCTCCGCGCCGGCCGGCCGCTCGGATGGCCAGGGCGCCCCAGCCGGAGCCGATCTCGAGGACCTTCGAGCCCTCACACACGCCGGCCGCGTCCAGGATCGCGTCGATCTTCCGTATCTGGGCGTCGTGCAGGACCGCCGCCTCGTCGTCCGGCTGGTAGGCCCCGGCCGCCTGAGCGCCGCCGAAGAGCGCGCTGGAATACGTCATCGACTCGTCGAGGAACAGCTCGAACAGGTCGTTGGACAGGTCATAGTGGCGCTCGATGTTGCGGCGCGCGTTGACCGGCGTTCCGTCCTCACCGGACGGGAAGTGCGCGACGTACAGACCGCGCAGCTTCTGCAGCGGGCGCGGCACCAGGTCCGCCACCCGGCGGGCGAAGGCGCTGAGGACGGCCGCGAGGTCGTCCGCGTCCCACGCGCCGGTCTGGTACGCCTCGCCGAAGCCGATCAGGCCGTGCGCGCCGACGCGCGCGAAGAACTCGCGCGGCCTGTTCAGGCGCATGATCGCGGACCGCTCGTCCCCGCCTCCGCCGAGCCGCCGCCCGGACGGGCCGACGACGCACACCGGCAGGTGCGCGACCGCGCGGGCGAAGACCCTGCGCGCCAGGCGCTCCTTGATTTCGGCGCGCGGCACCTCCGCGAGGTCCGGCCAGCGCCCCGGGTCAACTGTGAAGGAGGTATCCACAACAGTCACGGGACCATTCTGTGACGCGAAGCCGACACTCGCAGCAAGAATCCGCTCGAACGTCCGGGTGTTGTCGAAACTCCTCGGCGTGACGCGGCCGTATCGCGCATTAGGGGAACAGTTGCGCCCAAACGCGGACGGTGGCTCAGGCAACCTGCTTGGAGCAGGCCGTCTGAGCCACCGTCATGGCTCGCGGTACAGGTCAGACCGAAGCGGTCTCAACCCGCTTCTCGCCGAGGGAGCTGCCGTTCGCGCGCTCGATCGCGGCGGGCTCGGCCGGCTTCGGCAGCGCGGCCGGGACGGCGACCACGGCGAACCCCTCGCGCGGGTTCTCGAAGGCGGCCAGCGAGACGGCCTCGCGGCGGAAGAAGCCGGCCAGCATCCAGTCCATGCACACCCGCACCTTGCGGTTGAAGGTGGGCACCCGGCTGACGTGGTAGGCGCGGTGCATTATCCAGGCCGGCCATCCGCGCAGCTTCATGCCGTAGACGTTCGCGACGCCCTTACCGATGCCGAGACCGGCGACGGAGCCGACGTGCTTGTGCACGTAGTCCTCGATGTTCTTGCCGCGCAGGGCCGCCACGATGTTCTCGGCCAGCCGCTTGGCCTGGCGCACCGCGTGCTGCGCGGACGGGGAGCACCAGTTGCCCGGGCCCTTGGTGAGGTCCGGCACCTGCGCGCAGTCGCCGGCCGCCCACACGTGGTCCATGCCGACGACCCGCAGGTCGGCCCGCGTGTCGACGTGGCCCTTCGGGCCGAGCGGGACGCCGAGCCGCGCGACGACCGGGTTCGGCTTGACGCCCGCGGTCCACACGACGGTGGACGCGTCGGTCTCGGTGCCGTCGGACAGCACGACGTGGTTGTCGACGCAGGAGTTGAGGAAGGTCTTCATCTTGACCTGGATGCCGCGCTTGCGCAGCTCCTCGGCGGTCCACACGCCCAGCTCCGGGCCCACCTCGGGCAGGATCCGGTCGGCGGCCTCGACCAGCAGCCAGCGCAGGTCCTCGGGCTCGACGTTCGCGTACCACTTGCACACGTCGCGGGCCATGTCCTCCATCTCGGCGATCGCCTCGACGCCGGCGAAGCCGCCGCCGACGAAGACGAAGGTCAGCGCCTTGCTGCGCAGCGCCGGGTCCTTGATGGAGTCGGCCAGGTCGATCTGGCCGATCACGTGGTTGCGCAGGCTGATGGCCTCCTCGACCTGCTTGAAGCCGATGCCGTGCTCGGCCAGGCCGGGGATCGGCAGGGTGCGCGGCACCGAGCCGACCGCGACGACCAGCTCGTCGAAGGACAGCTCGTAGGTCGCGCCCGAGTTCGGGGCGATGGTGGCGGCCTTGCGGGTGTGGTCCACCGAGACCACCCGGCCGGTGATCACTTCGGCGTTCGGGCCCTTGAGCACCCGGCGCAGCGGGGCGACCAGGTTGCGCGGGGCGATCGACCCGGCGGCCGCCTCGGGCAGGAAGGGCTGGTAGGTCATGTAGGGGCGGGGGTCGACGACGGTGACCGTCGCCTCGCCGCGCTTGAGGTCCTTGAGGATCCGCCGGGCCGTGTACATCCCGACGTATCCACCGCCGACGACCAGGATTCGCGGCGGGATGTTGGAGGCAGTGGCGGCAGCGGGCAGCACGTTAGTCATAGAGGGCTCGCTCACGGTTCCTTCGACGCGTCCTACTTGGCTCGTCCATCGCCCGGGCGGGCGGGTGGCGTTGCGTGTGGTCCTCGACGCACTGCCACGGCGATGGGGCTTCGGTCGCGGAGGCGGGAAGTGTGACTGCCCTTCCCACCCGAGAGTTGATTCTCGGTTACCTGTCGATCATACGACTCAAGTATATGACCCAAGCCACAGTGATCGTCGCCGGGGGTCGTTTGCTTTGTGTACTTCGCGCGCCGTCCGGCGGCACACCCTGTCAACACGGGGTTGATAAGGGTGTCGACAGACTGCCGACCAGGGCCGGTGGGGCTGTCGGTGCCGGCCGTTAAAGTCGGCGCATGGGAACGACACTGTCCCCGGACGAGGCGCGCCGCGCGGCGCTGCGTGCACAGGGGCTGCTGGGTGCGGTGGACCGCAGGGCCGGGGTCTCCGGCGTGCTGCGGCTGCTCGGCGCGGTCCAGCTCGACACGATCTCGGTACTGGCCCGCTCGCAGGAACTGGTCCCGTTCGCCCGCCTCGGGCCGGTCGGGCGCGAGGCGATCCACGACGCTTACTGGACGCACCATCCGGGGGCCGCACGCACCTTCGAGTACTGGTCCCACGCGGCCTGCGTCCTCCCCGTCGAGGAGTGGCCGGTGATGGCCCTGCGCAGGAGAGCCTACCGGAAGCGCGGCGCGGTCTGGGGCAATGAGGTTATTGCGGACACGACACTGGACGGCATCGTCGCGCGCCTGGCCGCGGAGGGACCGCTGACCACGACCGACCTCGGCGGCGCGCGCAAGACGCCGGGCTGGTGGGAGTGGTCCGACGTCAAGGTCGCGGTGGAGCGCCTGTTGGCGGCCGGACGCGTGGTGTGCGTCGAGCGGCGCGGATGGCGGCGCGTGTACGACCTGCCGGAGCGTGCGATCCCCGAGCCTCTGCTGCATGACGAGATGGACGACCACGCGTGCACGGTGCGGATGCTCGAGCTGGCCGGTCGGGCGCTCGGCGTCGGTACGCGCGCCGACCTGCTCGACTACTACCGGTTGACCTCGGTCGGAAACTTCGCCGCACTGGCCGATGAGGCCGGGCTGGTCCCGGTGGAGGTGGACGGCTGGGACCGCGAGACGTGGGCGGACCCGGCGGCGCTGGCCGCGCTGGAGTCCGGCGCGGGCGGACGGCACCGCACGACGCTGCTCTCGCCTTTCGACTCGCTGATCTGGCACCGGCCACGCACCGAGCGGATCTTCGGGTTTTCGCACCGGCTGGAGGCTTACGTGCCGAAGGCCAAGCGCGTCTACGGCTACTACGCGATGCCGCTGCTGCACGGCGGCAGGCTTGTCGGGCGGGTCGATCCGGCGCGCGAAGGCCGAACGCTGATCGGGCGTCAGGTCACGCTGAACTCGGCAAAGGGCGTCGAGCCGATGGCCAAGGCGCTGCGCGAGGCGGCGCAGTGGGTCGACTGCGACTCGGTACGGATCGAGGCTGTCGCGCCTGCTCATCTGACGCCGGTTTTGCAGGCGGCTGTGGAGGCCGGCTAATGGCTGATCATCGCGGCGGGCTGTGCCGGACGGGTCCCATGGGCCGGTCCACGGCAGGTGTCGGGTGGCTTGCACGGCGGTGAGAACCTGACGTCCCGTCAGTGCGATCCACTTGCCCAGACCCCTACGCGTCCGTAACTTACGGAAGCGTAGGGTCTTTTGATCCCTACGCCGAACGCGACTGCGTCCGCCCCCACCGGAAAGGGATCCGACACGCCGATGACTGCCCCCACCACGGCCTCCGCAGCCCGCTCCGCTCCGTACGCCGCACCTGGCGCCCCCACGGAGACGGGCAGCGCCGGCACGCTCAGCGGCTTGCGCCAGTCCACCAAGGAGCGGGTCGCGATCGCCCTGTTCGTCTCGGTCCCGTTCCTCGGCCTGCTCGCCGCGGTGCCGGTCGCGTGGGGCTGGGGCCTGGGCTGGCATGACATCGTGATCGCGGTTGTGATGTATGTCATCTCGGGGCACGGAGTGACCGTCGGCTTCCACCGGCACTTCACGCACAGCTCGTTCAAAGCCGTCAAGGCGCTGCGGGTCGGCCTCGCGGTGGCCGGCTCGCTGGCGGTGGAGGGACCGGTGATCCGCTGGGTCGCGGACCACCGGCGCCACCACAAGTACTCGGACAAGGACGGCGACCCGCACTCGCCGTGGCGCTACGGCTCGACCATCCCGGCGCTGATCAAGGGCCTGTGCTTCGCGCACATCGGCTGGATGTTCGACGTGGAGCAGACCGACCAGAAGCAGTTCGCGCCCGACCTGCTCAATGACCGGGCGATCGTGCGGGTCTCGCGAGCCTTCCCCGGGCTGGTAGCGCTCTCACTGCTGCTGCCGCCGCTGGTCGGCGGGCTGTGGGCCTGGTCCTGGCAGGGCGCGGCCACCGCCTTCTTCTGGGGCACCCTGGTGCGCGTCTCGCTGTTGCACCACGTGACCTGGTCGATCAACTCGATCTGCCACGCGATCGGCGAGCGGCCGTTCAAGTCCCGGGACAAGTCGGGCAACGTGTGGTGGCTCGCGGTGTTGTCGATGGGCGAGTCCTGGCACAACCTGCACCACGCGGACCCGACCTCGGCCCGGCACGGGGTGCTGCGCGGCCAGGTCGATTCCAGCGCCCGGGTCATCTGGCTGTTCGAGAAGTTCGGCTGGGCGCGGGACGTCCGCTGGCCGAGCGCGGCCCGGGTCGCGGCGCGTCGTACGGCATGATGACCGGGTGACGACGCAGGGGCACAGCGCGCATCGGGTCAGAATGAGCGGCAAGGAGCGGCGCGAGCAGCTGCTCGACGTGGGCCGGGCGTTGTTCGCCGAGCGCGGCTTCGACGCGACCAGCGTTGAGGAGATCGCGGCGAAGGCGGGCGTCTCCAAGCCGGTGGTCTACGAGCACTTCGGCGGCAAGGAGGGCCTCTACGCGGTCGTGGTCGACCGCGAGATGCGCACCCTGCAGGACATGGTGACCTCCGCGCTGACCGCCGGGCACCCGCGCGAGCTGCTGGAACAGGCCGCGTTCGCGCTGCTGAACTACGTGGAGACGCACAGCGACGGCTTCCGCATCCTGGTGCGCGACTCGCCGGTCGCCGCGTCCACCGGCAACTTCGCCTCGCTGATCAGCGACATCGCCACCAGGGTCGAGCACATCCTGGGCGTGGAGTTCTCCAGCCGCGGCTACGACCCGGCCCTGGCGTCGATGTATTCGCAGATGCTGGTCGGCATGGTGGCCCTGACCGGCCAGTGGTGGCTGGACGAACAGCAGCCGACCAAGGACGAGGTGGTCGCACACCTGGTCAACCTGTCCTGGAACGGCCTGGCAGCGTTGGAGCACCAACCGCGTCTTCTCACGCGTAAGCGCGGCACCACTGCATAGCGCAGGCTAGGCCGCCTCAGGCATGCGCGCGGTGGCGAACAAGCGGCGATAGGGCAGCACTTGCACGGTGCGACCACCCAGCATCACCGGCGGGTAAGCCGCACGCAGCGCGTCGGCGTAGGCGTCCACGAAGTCGCGTGCATCGTCGGTGCCCGGCCCGCCGAGTTCGGTCAGGACAGGACGTAGCGCGGTCGACGAGACGAAGTCCAGCACGCCGTTCACGCCGGGCAGCACGTAGTAGTACGTGGTCTCCCACACCTCGGCCTGCGCGCCGGCCTCGGTCAGGGCGCGCAGGTAGTCGGTCGGCTCGTGCGAGAACGGCCGGTACTGCGTGCCGGTGACACGGCCGGACCAGCGCGGCTCGCGCTGTAATGCGGCGAGTGTGGTGTGCGAGGGTGCGCCGAAGTTGCCGGGCACGCCCATCGCGAACCAGCCGCCGGGTGCGACGTGGCCGAGCAGCGTGGACAGCAGGTCGAGGTGGCCGGGCACCCATTGCAGGGTGGCATTGGTGATCAACACGTCCACGGGACGCTGTGGGCGCCACTCACGCAGGTCGGCGCGCTGGAAGTGCAAGCGGGCATTTCCAGCTGACGCCGCATCGGAGCCGTTGGCGGCGTTGGCGGCGTTGGCGGCTGAAATCATCTCGGCGGAGCTGTCCACGCCGACGACGTCCGCGTCCGGCCAGCGCCGCGCGAGCTGCACGGTGGCGTTGCCCGGTCCGCAGCCGACGTCGACGACGCGGCGCGGGCTCTCGGCGGGCACGCGGCCGAGCAGGTCCAGGAACGGACGGCCGCGCTGATCGGCGAACCGCAGATAGCGGTCCGGATCCCAGTTCGTGGACTGCTCGGTGGTGCCGGGTTGTGTCGTCACCGCGGGCTGTGGGTCGGCGGCCATGGCGCGAAGCCTCCAATTATCTCGACGTCAAGATACCGCGGCGATCCTGCCAGTCAAGTATCTCGACGTCAAGATGCTTGGTGTCAAGTGTCTTGATAGGCTGATCAGAACGCGGTGTGCATCGGCTTGCGGTGCCCATCAACCTCGCGGGCACGGCGGACGGAAGGCGGGCCGGATGGCAGAGGCGGCGCAGGACGAGGTCGACCGGCTGGTCGCCGCGTGGCGGCGGGAGCGCCCCGACCTGGACGTCCGGCCGCTCGAAGTCCTCAGCCGGGTCACCCGGCTGGCCCGGCACCTCGACCGGGCGCGGCGCACCGCGTTCGCCGAGCACGACCTGGAGCCGTGGGAGTTCGACGTACTCTCCGCGCTGCGCCGCAACGGCGAGCCGTACCAGCTCTCCCCCGGCCAGCTGCTGACCCAGACGCTGGTCACCTCTGGCACGATGACCAACCGGATCGACCGGCTCGCCGCGCGCGAGCTGGTCGTGCGCAACCCGGACCCGGCCGACCGGCGCGGGGTGCTGGTCCGGCTGACCCCGCGCGGCCGCGAGCTGACCGACTCGGCGTTGGCCGGGTTGCTGAAGAACGAGCGCGAACTGCTCTCCGCGCTGTCGCCGGACCGCTTGGAATCGCTCGGCGATCTACTGCGCACGCTGACACTGCCGTTCGACTCCGCTTGAGACGGTGCGCCTGACTGTCTGTCAGATGGTGGAGTGTCAGGTGGCAGTGTGTCAGGCGGCGGAGTGTCAGGTGGCGGTGTCGGGAAGTGCCTAGGGCGTGGCGCTGGTGGGTATTAGCCAGCACTCTTAGCCAGCACTGTTAGCTAGCGCAGGAGTGCGGCGGCGAGCAGTGCGCGCAGCAGCGGGACGGCCGGGGTCGGCTGCTTGGAGATCGTGTCCAGCAGTACCGCGACAAGCCATTGCGATCCGTCCGGCGCGTTCGCGCCTATGGTCAGCGCTCCGGTGTAACCGGCGGCCGCGAGCTTGGCCGCACCCGACGGTACGTCGTCGGGCACGTATCCGCTGCCGTCGTAGCCGGGCTCGGTCAGTTCCAGGAACTCGCCGCCGCTGAACAACGCGTCCTCGACGCCGATGAAGTGCTCGGGGCCGACCGGCTGCTGGGCGGCCGGGAGCAGGCC
>JBOHCW010000391.1:0-11164 GCA_050725375.1 Actinocrinis sp.
CTGGACGCCTCCGGGCGCACGACACGCAATATGAGTCTGGGTTACATCGCCAGCGGTTCGGGGGCGGCGGTGTGCGCGGTCACGGCTGCCTTGGACAACAGCGGGGTACGTACGCATCACGTGCTCAAAGTGAGCATGGATAAGGACTCGCTGATGCGTGAGGCTCAGCGCGGCGTGGAAGCGTTCGCGTTGATGCGTCCGGCGCTGATGGCACGTCAGTCGCCGGGCTATGCGGTAGGGCCGGTGAACGGCTGGTACGCGCTCGCCTCGCAGTTGCAGGGCAGCGCCCTGACGTTGCGCAGCTGGCTGGAGCGCGGCGCGTCCGACGCCGCGGTGGAGGACGTGTTCGCGGCGCTGTTCACGGACGGGCTCGGCGGCATGTACGCGGATACCGGGGACGAGACCGAGTCGCCGGCGAACCTGCTGCGTACGCCTTACTACCGGCAGCGGCGCATCCTGCACAGCATCAAGGAGCTCAGTCCGGTGCTGACGCACCCGGACGGCTGCCGACTGCCCGCCGCGATGGTCGGGGAGCTGACGGATCGGCTGACCTCGTTCGTCGTCGAGGGCCGGATCGGCGCGGCGGATCCGCAGCGGATGGCTTCGCGCACCACGTTCGGCGCGTTCGCGCACGGAGACCTGCACGGTGCGAACGTGCTGGTCTACGAGGGCAGGCATCCGGAGCCCGCCGTGATCGACGCGAGCCGGTTCGGGCACGCGCACTGGGCCGCGGACCCGGCGCGGCTGGCGGTGGACCTGCTGATGCACAGCGTGGACGCCGGTGTGGAGTCGATGTTCTTCACCGGCTTCGAGCGCTGGCGGGACGCGGCGGCCCGGCTGGGCCGGCTGGAGCCGCCGGCCGCCGCCGCGGGCGGCCGAGCCCCCTTCCCGGAGACATCGAACCCTGATAACTTGAAGGAATCAACGCAGGTCGCGGACGGGGCGGCCCTCGCGGCGCTCAGCTGGCTGACCGCGAACCTGCGTGCCTTCTGCCCGGGACTGGCCGGCGAGGCCGAGTTCCGCGAGCACGCGTGGGAGTGGCACACCGCGCTGGCGCGCTGCCTGCTGCGCTCCGCCTACGACCAGGAGATCACGGTACCCAAGCGGACCCTGGCCCTGGTCGCCGCGCACGACCAGCTGACCGCCGCGGCCCAGAAGGTGTCACAGACGGTGTCACCGGCCTTGTCACAGGCGGCGCCTAAGTAGGCCGGCCGCCGTAAGAGGGCACAGGGCGCCGTAAAAGGGCACAGGGCGCCGAGTAAACGGGGAGCGCGACGGGACGTCGCGCCGAGTACCGGGTGGGACCGCGGTGGGGACGGTCCCACCCACTCTTTCGCGACCGTCGCACGATTCCGCGGGAGCCCCGGAAAAATCTTCGGGAAAAACTGTTGGGATCGCCCGCGCCCCCGCCTCTCACCGGTATGAGCCAACTACTCCAAGCCCAGGAGGCGGTCCCCGTGTCCGTCATGTCCGCTCTGCCGCGTCAGCACCGTCCGTCCGACGCCCGCGCCGAGCACGCCGCCAACGCCGCCGCCGGTGCCCTCGGCCGCACGAG
This sequence comes from Actinocrinis sp., assembly GCA_050725375.1. Lineage (GTDB taxonomy): Bacteria > Actinomycetota > Actinomycetes > Streptomycetales > Catenulisporaceae > Actinocrinis. Next base: position 1,556 of record JBOHCW010000391.1, read on the forward strand.
CGTGCGCGTCCAATCGCTCGACCCGATCTCCGAGGCCGGCATCCTGGTCCAGCTGCGCCAGCGGCCCGAACTGCGGGTCGCGACCGGCGGCGAGGCGGCCGCGGTCGTCATCGCGGTGGCCGACACGCTCGACGAGGCCGCCGTGCGCTGGCTGGCCGCGCTGCACCGCGCCGACGGCACGCCGGTCGTACTCGTGGTCGGGCAGTTCGATCCGCGCGCGGTCGCGAACGTCATCGGATCAGGGGTCTGCGGGCTCCTGCGCCGCGCCGAGGCCACCCCGGAACGGCTGGTGCGCGTCGTGCGGGCCGCCGCGCAAGGCCACGGCGACATGCCGCCGGACCTGGTGCGCCACCTGCTCGACCAGGTCAGCCTGCTCAACCGCACGGCCCTCGAACCGCGCGGCCTGTCCTTCGCCGGGCTGACCGAGCGGGAGCGTGACGTACTGCGGCTGATAGCCGACGGTCTGTCGACACGTGAGGTGGCCGAACGCCTGGCTTACTCGGAGCGCACGATCAAGGCTGTGCTGCAGTCGCTGACGATCCGCCTTAACCTGCGCAACCGCACCCAGGCCGTCGCCTATGCCGTGCGTAACGGCTGGATCTGACGGTCGGTCATGTGCCTATCGACCTCTGATCGAAGCCTGCGCCGACAGTGAACTTTCGAACATTCAAGCCCCGCGCGCGGCCGGAGCCTCTACGGTGAGCGCATGCCGGATCGGGACCTGGTCGCCGCGATCGTCGCGGGCGACCCGGCTGCGCTGGCCGCCGCCTACGACCGGTACGCGTCGGCGCTGTACGCGTACTGCCGCACGCTCGTGCGCGCCCCTGAGGACGCCGCCGACGCGCTGCAGGACACCTTCGTGGTGGCCGCGCAGAAGCTCGGCGGGCTGCGCGACCCGGACCGGCTGCGGCCGTGGCTGTACGCCGTCGCGCGCAACGAGTGCCTGCGCCGTGCGCGCGGGCCGGTCACGGTGGACCTCGACCAGGCGGGCGAGGTGAACGATGACGCCGTAGACGTGGACGCCGGACTGCGCGAAGCGGACGTCCGCAGCCTGATCTGGTCGGCGATCAGCGGCCTGAACCCGGGTGAGCGCGAGGTCTTCGAGCTGAACGTGCGGCACGAACTCGAGGGCGCGGATCTCGCCGCGGCCTTGGGCGTGCCCGCCAATCACGCGCACGCGCTGCTGTCCCGCGCGCGCGGACAACTGGAGAAGTCCCTCGGCGCATTACTGGTCGCGCGCACCGGCCGCACGGACTGCCCGGACCTGGCCGCGATCCTGGCCGGCTGGGACGGCGAGCTGACCGCGCTGCTGCGCAAGCGGATCAACCGGCACGTCGAGCAGTGCGAGGTCTGCGGCGAGCGCAGACGGCGCGAGTTGCGGCCGGAGATGCTGCTCGGCGCCATGCCGGTGTTCCTGCTGCCACCGGGCCTGCGTGCGAACGTGCTGCACCTGGTCGGCGACTCGCTGCCGGGTGGTGGCCCCGGCGGCGGGGGTTCCGGCGGCGACGGCTCAGGCGGTTCTGCCGGCTCGTCCAACTCGTCCGACTCGTCAGCGCGCACGAACTCCGGGACCGCCGGTTCTGAGTCGTCCGGTGCCGGTCTCGCCAACGCCGCGATAGCCGACGTCGCCGAGTACCGCGCACGGGTCGCCGTGCGCGCCGAGCCGTTCGACCGTGACGGATTCCCGGTCCCACTGGGCAGGCGGTGCCGCCCGTTCGCCGCCGCACGTCGTAGGTCCCTGATGGCGGCCGCCCTGTTGCTGCTCCTCCTGCTGGGCGTCGGCGGCTACGCGGCGGCACAGTTCATCTCGCCGACCTCGGCGGCGGACGCGTCGGCACGTCCGACGCCGACGATCGTGATCACCCTCACCCCCATCGGTACCGGCACCGCACTGGACACCGGTTCTCCGGTCGAACTGACCCTCTCCCCGTCACCGGCCTCGCCCGGCGTCTCGCCGAGCCCGTCGGCCAGCGCGAGCGCGTCGCCGAGCGTGCGCGTGATAGTCGTCACGACCCCGGCGAGGTCGCCGAGCCCGTCGCGCTCCCCCAGCCGCTCACCGTCGCCGAGCCCGAGTCCGGCTCAGGGCGTCCTGGTGGCCGTCCCCTCGGGCATCATCACCGCCACCTGGGCCGGAAACGACTACCGGGGCACGTTCAACCTGGTCGCGCGCGGCGGACCGGTAGCCGGCTTCACGATCGAACTTCCAGGTGAACCCGCCGGCGTCCCGCAGCCCAGCGCGGCGCCGGCCTTCGCCGGCGCGATGACCCCGAACCAGTCGATACAGATCACGGTCTACAACATCGAGACCACCGGCGAGCTGATCTACACGATCGTGCCCTCTGGAACCCAGAGCCCGTTCCCGGTGACGGTCTCGCCGTCACCGCCGCCGATCCCGATCATTCAGTAACCCCCTGAACACAGCCTGAGGATAACCGGGCGGACACCGTGCGTTGCCTCGCCGTGGAGTGGATCGCGGGCTTACGATGCCCCGCGTGCCTTCACTCATGGGGATGACCAAGCGCGTTCTGGTCGGCCAGCCGATGCGCAGCGACCTGCTCGGCGAGGCGACGCTGTCGAAGAAGATCGCGTTGCCGGTCTTCGCCTCCGACGCGCTGTCCTCCGTCGCGTACGCGACCGAGGAGATCCTGCTGGTGCTGTCCGCGGGCGGCCTGGCGTTCTTCCACTACACCTGGTACATCGCCGGCGCGGTCGGGCTGCTGATGCTCGTGGTCGTCGCCTCGTACCGGCAGAACGTGCACGCCTACCCGTCCGGCGGCGGCGACTACGAGGTGGCCACCACCAACCTCGGCGCCCGCGTCGGCCTGACCGTCGCCAGCGCCCTGATGGTCGACTACACGCTCACCGTCGCGGTCTCGGTCTCCTCCGGCGTGGCCAACCTCGCCTCGGCCATCCCCTCGCTCAACTCGCACGTGGTGCTCATCTCAGTGCTCGTCATCGCGGTGATCACGCTGATAAACCTGCGCGGCGTGCGCGAGTCCGGCACCGCCTTCGCGATCCCCACCTACTGCTTCATCGGCGCCATCGCCGTGATGATCGTCTGGGGCGTCATCAAGATCGCCTCCGGGCATCCGCTCAGCGCCGACAGCGCGCACTACCAGATCCGGGCCAGCGGCAGCTACGGCGGAATCGCGCTGGCCTTCCTGCTGCTGCGCGCGTTCGCCTCCGGCTGCACCGCGCTGACCGGCGTCGAGGCGATCAGCAACGGCGTGCCCGCGTTCAAGCCGCCGAAGAGCAAGAACGCCGCGACCACGCTGGCCCTGCTCGGCGGCATCGCGGTCACCATGTTCGCCGGCGTCACCGCCCTGGCGCTGGCCGGGCACGTACACGCCGCCGACGCCACCGACCTGATCGGCCTGCCCTCCGGCCAGACCCCGCGCACCGTGATCGCCCAGGTGGCCAGGTCGGTGTTCGGCGGCGGCTCGCCGCTGTTCTACCTGCTGCAGTTCGTCACCGCGCTGATCCTGGTCCTGGCCGCGAACACCGCGTTCAACGGCTTCCCGGTGCTCGCCTCGATCCTCTCGCGCGACGGCTTCCTGCCAAAGCAGCTGCACACCCGCGGCGACCGGCTGGCCTTCTCCAACGGCATCCTGCTGCTCTCCGGCTTCGCGATCACCCTGGTCGTGGTGTTCAAGGCCTCCCCGACCCGGCTGATCCAGCTGTACATCGTCGGGGTGTTCGTCTCGTTCGTGTGCAGCCAGACCGGCATGATCCGGCACTGGAACCGCAAGCTGGCCGCCGAACAGGACCGCGCGGCGCGCCGGCTGATGAAGCGCTCGCGGGTGATCAACGCGATCGGCGCCGGGTTCACCGGCGTGGTCCTGGTCATCGTGCTGGCCACCAAGTTCGCCAAGGGCGCCTGGATCGTGGTGGTCGCGATGCCGCTGATCTGGCTGGTCATGCGCAGCATCCAGCGGCACTACGACTCGGTGGCGGTCGAGCTGACCCCGCCCGAGGACTACAAGGTCATCCTGCCGAGCAACAACCACGCGATCGTGCTGATCTCCAAGCTGCACCTGCCGGCCCTGCGCGCCATCGGCTACGCCCGGGCCACCCGCCCGACCCGCCTCGAAGGCGTGATCGTCGACCTGGACAGCACCGAGGTCGAGGCGGTGCGCCGGGACTGGGACGAGCGCCAGATCCCGATCCCGCTGACCGTGATCGCCTCGCCGTACCGGGAGATCACCCGGCCGATCGTCGACTACGTCAAGCGGCTGCGCAGCGAGAACCCCAACGACATCGTCACCGTCTACATCCCGGAATACGTGCTCGGGCACTGGTGGGAGCAACTGCTGCACAACCAGTCCGCGCTGCGCCTCAAGGGAAGACTGCTGTTCCAGAAACGCGTTGTAGTAGCGAGCGTTCCGTACCAGCTGCACTCGGCGGTAGGCCGGGTGCAGGACGTACAGCTCGCGATGCAGAAGGCGACGGAGAAGCAGGAGAAACGACAGCGCAAGCAGCAGAAGAAGCAAAAGGTGCCCTCCTCCACGTCGGGCAAATAGGCCACGCCGGAGCGACACAAGCGCGACGTCGCATGATGAACGGACCGACCATGATCCGGCCGTCAGTGGACAAGCGCGGTATGAGAAGTCGCACAATGGAAGTCGACGGCGGCCAGACCCCGACCCGGCAGATCAGAAGGGAGCCCGCGACGATGCGAGCGCCGGAAGGCACCACCACCGAACCGGACCCGGCACAGGCCGCGCGTCCCGCTCCGACGCAGTTCGCCGACCTGCCCGGCGGCGGCGCATCGGACGAGCGGCGCAACGGCAAGAAGCCCTCCGGCCTGCGGCGGCTGTTCTCCAAGCTCGCCGCGGACACCGACGAGCTGGAGGCCGACGAGCTCCAGGAGGCGGTCAGCGCCTCCGGCGAGGCCACGCCGATCCGCGTGTGCGGCGACCGCGAGCAGGTGTGTCTGGTCGGCACGCTGCGCTCGGTCACCTTCCGGCCGCACGCGGGCGTCCCGGCCCTGGAGGCGGAGCTGTGGGACGGCACCGGCACGGTCAACGTGATCTGGCTCGGCCGCCGGCAGATCCCCGGCATCAGCCCCGGCCGCACGATCAAGCTGCGCGGCCGGATCACCACCCTGCGCGGGCACCGGGCGATCTACAACCCGATCTACGAGCTGCGCGCCACCTCGTCCGACTGACCCGCCCGCCCCGGAACGGCGACGGCGCCTCCGGTGTCACCACCCCGCCGTGAGAAACCCGCCGTTAGAAACCCGACAGCAGACGCGCGGGCGCCGTTTGAATGCCGCCTACGGACCCGGCACCGGCCTGCGCGCCGGGTTCACTGGTGCCATGCCGACAACGCAGCCTGCCGGTTCCGTGCCCGCGACCGCCGCGGAGCCCGCAGGACAGCGCCGCGCCGCCGTTCCCGACGCGGACCACGCGGTCGAGCGCGCCGTGCCCATCCTGCCGAGCGCCGACCTCGACCGTGCGCTGGCCTGTTACGCCTACCTCGGCTTCCGGCCGCTCGGCCGCACACGGGACTATCTGCGCCTGGCCCGCGGGCCGATCGAACTGCACGTCTACCTGGACCCCGGTCTCGAACCGGTGAGCAACGCGTCCGGCTGCTACCTGCGCCTTAGCGACCCGGCCGCGCTGCGGGACACCTGGCGCCGGGACGGTGTCGCCTGCCTGGACGTGCCGGGATCCGGGCCTTACGGGACCACGCTCTTCGCAGTGGTCGACGCCGACGGGAACACGCTGCGCATCGGGCCGCTCGCCGACGCCTGAACGGCCCCGCCGACGCGTTTGTCGAACTTTTCAGACACACCGCTTCCGGCCTATATAGTGCGAGCTACGACGCCCGGCCCTTGCCAGCGTCGGGTTCACCTGGAGGTCGGCTTGGCAGTGGGACCCGATCCGCGGCTGGCGCGGCTGCTCGCCGCCATGCACGCGGTGCGTGACGGGGACCTGGGCGCCCGCGCGCAGCTGACCGGGGACGACACCGTGGCCGAGCTTGGCGCGCTGTTCGACGAGCTGGCCGATCGCGACCAGGCCACCGCGCACGTGCAGGAGCGCGCCCAGGCCGAGACGCTCGCCGCGCGCCCCGACCACCTGGCCGAGCGGCTGGCCGCCGCCTCGCGCGCGAAGGCCGAATTCCTGGCGAACATCTCGCACGAGCTGCGCACCCCGCTCAGCAGCCTGCTGATCCTGGCGAAACTGCTGGCCGCCAACGGCGAGGGCAACCTCACCGGGCAGCAGGTCGACTTCGCCCGCACCATCCACGGCGCCGCGCAGGACCTGCTCCAGCTGATCAACGGCCTGCTCGACCTGTCCAAGGTGGAGACCGGCCGGATGGAGGTGCGCGCCGACCGGGTCAACCTCGCCGCGCTGGTGCCCACGGTCGAGGCCGCGTTCCGGCCGCTGGCCGAGGAGAAGGGCCTGGAGTTGGCGGTGCTCATCGCCGACGACGCGCCGCAGTTCGTCGACACCGACCGGCAGCGGCTGCAGCAGATCCTGCGCAACCTGCTGTCGAACGCGGTCAAGTTCACCGACCACGGCAAGGTCTCGCTGGAGATCGGCCCGGACCCCGACCCGCGGCACGCCGGCGAGATCCGGTTCGCCGTGCGCGACACCGGGGTCGGCATCGCCGCCCAGCAGCAGCAGGCCATCTTCGAGGCCTTCGAACAGGGTGACGCGGCGGCCGGCCAGCGGCTGAGCGGCACCGGCCTCGGGCTGTCGATCAGCAGGGAACTGGCACGGCTGCTCAACGGCTCGCTGCGGGTCGGCAGCGTGCCGGGACAAGGCAGCACCTTTACGCTCAGCATCCCGCTGTGGCCCTCGACGCCGCCCGCGCACGGCCGCGCCGGCACGGCGCACGCGCAGCGCGCGCCGGTCGCGTCCGTGCCCACGCTGCGGATCGAGGAGCACGGCACCGGCACGCGCGAGCCGGAGAAGACGACGGGCGCGGGTGGCCCTTCCGCTCCCGTACTGCCCACGGCCGTGCTGGTCGTCGAACCGCGCGGCGCACGCGCGATGCAGCACGCGGCCCGCACCGCGCTGGACGGGCTGGGCGGCATGCCCGGCCGCGTCGAGCTGATGACGCTGCACGACGGCGCGCAGAGCCGGTTCGAGACGGTGCTCACCAGCCGCGAGGTGGTCAGCGTGCTGGTGAACCTGAGCACGCCGCGCCCGCAGGTCCAGGCGCTGCTGTCGGCCGTCGCCGAGTACGCGCCAGGAGTGCCGGTGCTGGTCTACGAGGCGGGCGGCGGCAGCGGCACGGCCGCGCGTCTGGAGGCGTCGCTCGGCAGCGCGCCGCAGATCGAGATCGTCGGCTCGCGCGCGCAGGCCGTCGAGCGGCTGACCCTGCACCTGCTGACCGCGCTGCCCGGTTCGGCGGCTGAGCTGTCGCTGTCCGGCGAGCCGGCCCAGACCGGCGTGCGCTTCCACGGCGAGAAGGTGCTGGTCGTGGACGACGACGTGCGCAACGTGTTCGCGATGACCAGCATGCTGGAGCTGCACGGCCTGTCCGTCGTGCACGCCGACAACGGCCGCCAGGGCATCGAGACACTGTTGCAGAACCCGGACATCAAGCTGGTGCTGATGGACCTGATGATGCCCGGCATGGACGGCTACGCGGCGACCGAGTACATCCGCAGCCTGGGCCAGTTCTCCGAGCTGCCGATCATCGCGGTGACCGCGAAGGCGATGCGCGGCGACCGCGAGCGCAGCCTGGCCGCCGGAGCCAACGCGCACGTGGTCAAGCCGGTCGAGGTGGACGTGCTGATCGGCATCATCAGCTCCATGATGGACTGAGCCGACCCGGACCCGGATGCGGTCGGTGTCCAGCTCAATACCCTGAGTCTCCTTACCGGAATCTGACCGCGAGGATGCACGTGTCGTCGTCGGTGTCCGACTCGGCGCCGTTCAGGATGCGGTCGACGTACTGCTCCAGGTCCGGTTCGGCCGGGGACGCGTCGGCCAGCAGCCGGTCCAGGTTCTCGTCCGGGCTGTGCCGGCGCCGCTCGATCAGGCCGTCGGTGTAGAGCAGCAGCACGTCGCCCTCGTCGAGGACCATCTCGACCTCGTCGTAGCCGCCGTCCGGGTCGACGCCCAGCATGCTGCCGCCCGCCGGGCGCGGGACGGTGCCCGCGCCGCCGCCGCGTACCAGCACCGGGCTCGGGTGCCCGGCGTTGGCCACGCACAGCCTGCGGTCGGCCGGGTCGTACAGCGCGACGCAGGCGCTGGCGATGGTGAAGGTCGGCAGCGAGCAGGTCACCGCGTTCAGCCAGCGCAGCAGCTGGCCGCTGGACGCGCCGGTCAGCGCGAGGCCGTGCAGCGCGTGGAACAGCTGCGCCATCGCGGTGGCGGCGCCGAATCCGTGCCCCGCGATGTCGCCGACGGTCAGCAGCAGCCGCGCGTCCGGCAGCGGGAACACGCCGTACCAGTCGCCGCCGACCCCGGCCCCGGCGCTGGCCGGCCGGTAGCGCGCGGCGATCTCCAACCCGGCCGAGGGCGGTACCCGCACCGGCTCGACCGGCATGATCACCTGTTGCAGCAGGTTGGCCAGCTGCCGCTCGGACTCGGCGCGGCTGCGCTGCGCGGCCAGCTGGATGCGCGCGATCTCCAGCGCGGTCTGCGCCCTGCGCCACTCGGTCACGTCCTGCACGGTGCCGAACACCGAGCTGACCGCGCCGCCGCGCCCGAGGATCGGCTCGCCGGCCAGGCGCACGTGCCGCACCGCGCCGTCCGGCCGCACCACGCGGAACTCGCCCTGCGCGGAACGGCCCTGACGGGACAGTGCCCGCATAAGGCGGTCGTGCTCCAGCTTGTCGTCAGGGTGCACGGTGTAGGGCGGCCGGTCCTGAGGGAACGGGCCGGACGCGCCGCGCGCGCCGAACGCGATCAGCGCCTCCGGCGACCAGTGCACCAGCCCGGCAGCGGCGTCCCACTCCCACGAGCCGGACTCGGTCATCCGGCGCATCCGCGCGGCCACCGCGTGCCGGTCGTCGCGCCGGCCCTCGCCGGCCGGCCGCAGCGAGACGTACACCAGCGGCCCGGGCAGGCGCACCGCGCTGATCGACATCGAGCGGGCCAGCGGGCCGCTCTCACCCGCCTCCCGGTAGGAGTGCGCGGCGTCGCGATAGGCCATGCCGGTGATCAGGACCTGCCGGAAGGCTTCGAAGAGCCCTGAGGCCGGCGCCCACGGCATCAGCTCGGTCAGCCGGCGCCCGACCGGATCCGGCGCGGAGGTGTGGCCGATCAGCAGGTCGCGCGCGGCCTGGTTGAGGCCGGCCAGGCGCAGCCCGTCGACCGGGCCGTTCCCGTCCGCGATCGGCGCGACCAGCAGCGCGGGCTCCCAGGAGGCGTCGATCAGCTCGCGCAGCCGGTCCAGTGTGCTCGGGTCGGTCCGGTCGCCGATCGGCCCGGCCGGCTCGTCGGCCAGCCTGCGGCCGCGCACCACGCCGTACGCCGCGGACTCGATCAGCCCGGCGATCTCCCGGCGCACCTCGGTGGTGAAGCCGGTGCTGGCCGGCCAGGCCACCTCGACGGCGCCGATCAGACCGCGGCCGAGCCGCAGCGGAACGGCGACGTGCACCGGGTTGGGCGCGGCGGCGCCGGGGCCGGCCGAGCCGAGCACCGG
>JBOHCW010000392.1:0-15517 GCA_050725375.1 Actinocrinis sp.
GCTGTGGTGGCGCTGTTTCGTGCACGGTGCCCGGTGGAGCCGCGCGAGCAGGCGTGGATCGAGAAGATGCTGCTCTGGTGCGTCGAACAGTTCGGCCAGGCGCCGCTGCGCGGCCGGGTCGTGGAGCCGACCGAGGAATTCTTCCCGGGCCATTACGCGGGTACGCGGCAGGACGTCATGCGGGTGGTCGACCAGGTCAGGGCACTGCTCGGCATCAGCCCGGACCGGTTCACCGTCGAGGTGGCCTCGGACCCCGACGACGCCGACGGACCTGACGGGCTGGACCTTCTGGCCGCGCACCCGACCAGGCGCACCGTCGCCGCCGGCCACTACTGGCAGCGCGACGGACAGGGGCACGTCAGGATCGACCCGCGGCAGGCGCGCGATCCGATGCGGCTGGTGGCCGTCGCGGCGCACGAGTTGTGCCATGAGCTGCTCCTCGGCCGCGGCGGCGTGCCCGAAGCGGACGGGAACGACCACGAGCCGCTCACCGACCTGCTCACCGTGTACACCGGCTTCGGCGTCTTCAGCGCGAACGCCGCCTTCGAGTTCGAGGCGTTCAACGCGGGCGGCTGGCGAACCAGGACCCTGGGCTACCTGACCGAGCCGATGTTCGGCTACGCACTGTCCTGCTACGCCCGGCTGCGCGGGGAACCGGGGCCGCAGCCGCCGTGGGCGAGATTCCTGGACACCAATCCGCGCGGCTACCTGAAACAGGGGCTGAAGTTCTTGGCGGCGCCGCCCGCCTCGTTCCCGCCGCCCGGCTTCGACCCTCGGGGCGCGGGTGGATTTCCATCATGACCTCGGGGGCGGATCTCGTGCTGCTGGCCGTGGACGCGGGCAGGGGCGGGGTGCGGCTGGAGCGGCAACTCGGCTTCGCGCTGGCCGCCGCGGAACTCGTGGACCTCGCGTCCGCTCGGCGCGTCGAGGCGGTGGACCGGCGTATCGCCGTCACAGAACGCCTGCGCACCGGGGATCTGATCCTCGACGAGACCCTCGACCGGCTCGGCGAGGACCCGAAGGGGTACCCGGTCGGCGACTGGATCGCGATGCGGGCGCCCGATCGGGTGCGGGCGCATGTGGTCGCGCTGATGGAGTCCGGCGACCTGTCGGGCAGGCTGGTGACGACGCGGATCGGCGCCAGGCCCGAACCGTTCGGCCTGGGCGCGTCTGCTTGAAATCAGCTGCGGGCTCGGCGGGTGATCGCGATAGGGTCGGGTGGCGAGGCGATCATCCGTTCTATGCGTACAAACGGGGTACTGCAATGCCGATCATTCAGCGACTGACCGATGTTCCGCACCCGGCACGGTACTCGCACGCGGTGGTGGCGACCGGGCGCCTGGCGTTCGTCGCCGGGCAGGTCTCGATGGACGCCGAGGGCGCGTTCGTCGGCGTCGGCGATATGCGGGCGCAGGTCACCCAGGCCCTGACCAACATGCGCACGGTGCTGACCGAGCTGGGGGCGACCTTCGCCGAGGTGGTCCGGTTCACCTGGTACCTCGCCGACGTGAGCGAGATCCAGGTCGTGCGCGACGTGCTGGAGCAGTTCCTGCGGCCGGTGCTGGGCGAGTTGGCGAATCCGGCCAGCACGCTGATCCAGGTCGCGGCCCTGTTCCGGCCGGAAGCCCTGGTCGAGGTGGACGCGGTCGTCGCGCTGCCCGAGTGAGACATGGCCCTGACGCTCGTTTGTATTCCGGCTCCGGCTCTCACGCTCGCTCCGACTCTTACGCCGGCTCTGCCCGGTCAGCCGGCACCGAAGCAGACGAACGGCGCGGTCCAGTCCGGCGCCATGGCCTCGGCCAGGGCGGACGCCGGGTCCGTACCCGCGGCCAGTGCGGCGTGCAGGGCCGCCATGAGCGGCGGCGCTGACGCGTCGGGGACCGCGGTGCCGCTGGAGATCACAGTGCTCGTACCCGCGTAGAGCAGGGCCGCGGTGAAGCCGAGGTGTTCGTCGCCGCTGCGTACTTCGGCGCGGCCGACTTCGCAGGCCGACAGGATGACGCACTGCGGCGGCTTGGACAGCCGTTGCAGGTCGTAGGCCATCAGCGGGCCGTCGGCGAGGTCGATGCGCGCGAACATGACGTTGCCGCGTTCGTGGTGGCCGTGCGCGGCGAGGTGCACCGTGCGCGCGCCGTCCATCGCCTGGAGCGTGGCCGAGACGGTCGCGGCCCGGCCCGTGAGTACGACCGGATCGGGGTAGAGCCCTGCGATCGCCCGCACCTCCTGCTCGGCGTGCGCCAGGCGCGGGCCGGCGGCGAGGACGGTGCGCGGATCGGGATCGGGATCAGAATCGTGGGCGTGCGGGCTCTGACCCTGCCCCTGAATGCGGCCCGTGCTCGCGCATCGCGCGCGCCGGGCGGTGAGCCAGAGTTCTGCGGACGGGCAGACGGTCACGGGTCGGCCGCGCAGATCCGGCAGCAGGCTCCAGGGCACGGCCGCGAGCGGTCCGGTAGGTACGACGACGACCGGCAGGTCGCCGAGCACAGTGCGCAGCGGGGCGGTGATCTCGCTGGTCAGCACGTCGAGTTGGCGACGGATCGAGGCGTCGATGACGGCTTGCAAGCGTGCGGGAAGGCGGCGTGCGACCCGCGCGTCCAGGTCGCCCTGCAGACGGTACGCGGCTTCGAGCGCGCGGTGGTAGCCGCCCAGGGTGACGAGTCCGGCGCGTCCGTCCGCGATCGCGAGGGCGAGCAGGCGGTCCTGTTGTCGCAACAGGCTGACCATGGCGTGGCCGGCGCCGTCGAGGGCTGCGACGGTCGCGGCGAGGGTGGTGGGCGCTTCGCCGCCGGCGACTGTGCGGGTACCTGCCGGGGAGTGCGCCGACTCTTGGGTCAGACCGCTGATTTTCCAGGACTGTTCGCGCAGCTGACGCTGGAGTGCGGCGTGCCGTTGCCTGGCGGGCGGGTCGCTGCGGCCCGCCAGTTCGGTGGTGCGCAGGATCTCGTCCAGGCGGCGGAACTCGGCCAGCGCCGCGGCCGTCCCCGGATCGTGCGGCGGACGGACCGGACGCAGCCGGAAGGCCTGGGCACGTGAGCGTTCCGACCAGGCGAAGATCGATCGCACGGAGCCGCCGGCCAGGGCGAGGCGCAGGCCGGTGCGGGTCAGTTCGCGGCCCAGCGCCGCGGTGCCGGTCTGTAGGTCGAGGCTGCCGAGCGCGCGGCGCTGTTCGTGCAGGTGGGACAGGCCGGTGCGCAGTTCGGCCAGGGCCGCGGCGCGTTCGTCGCGGGACGCCGCGAACTCGGCGCGCGCGAGGTGCGCGGACAGACGCAGTTCGAGCGGGACGACGCCGCCGCGCGGACGCGCCGCCTGGATCAGCGGCCTGATTTCCGTGTCTCGGTGCCCGAGGCGGATCAGGGCCCTGGCCGCGAGCAGGCGGGCGAGCGCGGCGTCGTGCGGGAGTCCGAGTTCTGACAGGCGGTCGGCCAGGCTGGTCGCGCGCGGGACAAAACGGGACACGGACATCGGCGCCGGCGCCGGCGCGGACATCTGAGTGACAGCGGTCGTGGTGGCGGGGATGTCGCGATCCCCCTCCGTCAGCGAGGCGAAGTCGGCGCGCGCCCTGGTCAGCTCGGACAGCGCGGCCCAGGTCTCGTTGCCGCGAGCCTGGAAGTGCCGCTGCGCCTGACGCGCGCGGACCGCCGCCTCGGCCGGTTTGCCCGCGGCGGTCAGCGCCTGGGCGAGGGCGAGTTCGGCTTCGGCGCGGTCCTGGCTCAGCCGCTGGTCGCGGAAGGCCGCGATGGCCGATTCGAGGCCGGCGGCGGCTTCGTCGGCCAGTCCGGCGGCGAGCAGCGCGCGCGAGCGGTCGACGGCCGCGATCGGCAGGATGCCGGGGCCGTGCTCGCGGTAGCCGGCCTCGGCGGTCTCGAACGCGGCGAGCGCGGCCGGGATGTCGCCGGCCAGCAGTTCGCAGTATCCGCGATTGTGCACGGCCTTGGCGGCGAGCAGTTCGGCGCCGCAGGCGGTCGCGATCTGCTCGCATCGTCGCAGGTCGGCGCGTGCAGCGGCCAGTCGGAGCGCGCCCATGTGCAGGCCGCCGCGATTAAGCAGGACGCGCGCGAGCACGACCTGGTCGGGGTGGTCGGCGAGCAACGGCACGGCCTCGTCGAGGCACAGCTGCGCGGCCTGGTACCGGCCGGCGCGCCATAGGAGCAGGCCGCGCTGTGAGACGACCACGGCCCGGTAGTCGTCGCCGCCGAGTGGTTCGGCCCGGTCGAGCAGGTCCAGGCCGCGCTCGACTCGGCCGAGTTCGGCCTCGGCGTGCGCGAGGCTGGTCAGCAGGCGCGCCGTGACGGCTTCGGTGCCGGGCGGCGGGCCGGGTTCGAGCAGGCGCAGCCCGGCACGGAAGTGGCCGGCCGCGGCGGCGGGACGTCCGGCGGCGGCGGCTTCCAGGCCGCGACGGTGCCGGTCGAGGGCGGCTTCACCCGCCCCCGATGCGGTGTCGGCGGACCGCGCACCGTCCGACGACTCAGCGCCCAGCGGTACAGTGCGCCGAGACTGAGGCGCCGTCGCCCCGGTTGCCGCAGCTGTCATCCCGCCGTGCGCGTCCTGTCGTCGTCAGGGGCGGTTAGTCCCGCCCTCTCAGAGCACTATCGCCGGTGTCAGTATGGACGGCCCGGGTCCTCCTGTCAGGGACTCTCCGAGACGGACCACGAGTTGGGCCAGTCCGCGCGGGATGGCGTCGAGCACGAAGCGGCCCTCGTCGTCCACGGCGGCGGCGATGGTCCGCTCGCCGCTGCGCAACTCGACCCGGCACGCCTGCGGCGGCGCGAGCCAGCCGTCGATGCGGACCGCGCCGGCGAGCTGGCTTATCCGGATCATGATGGTGAGGCTGTCGCTGTCGAACGTGACTACACGCGCCTCCTCACCGCCGCCGTCCTGCTGCGCCTCGCCGCCGCGCACCCCGGCCGGTTCCAGCCGGTACTGCTCGGCGAGCCGGAACACCTCGGCGTCGATGTCCTGGACGGCGAGCGCGAACAGACTGCGCTGCACGACGCCGTCGGGCATCGGATCGAGCCGTTCGTGGCATTCGCGCAAGGTGCGCAGCAGCTCGTCGTCGAGTTCGTCGAGCAGTTCGGCCGCCGGGCCGGCGGGTTCCGCGGCGCTCACGCCAGACCTCCGTGTGTGTCGGTATCGAGCAGGGTCCTGAGTTTGGCCAGGCAGCGGCCGCGGGTCGGGCCGATGCTGCCGCGCGGCATGCCGAGCGCGACGGCGACCGCGTCGTAGTCGGGCCGGTGGGTGAAGGCGACCACGCGCAGCAGTTCCTGGCAGCGCTTGGGCAGCAGCTTCACCGCCTGCCACACGTCGTGGTGCCGCTCGGCGAGCAGCACGCTCTCCTCGGGCTGCGGCCGCGAGTCGGCCATCTCGGTCATCAGCGTGCCGTCGACGGGCTGTTCGGCCCGGCGGGACGCGCGCACGCGCCACGTCTCACGCTTGGTCGCGGTGACCAGCCAGGCGGTCAGCGCGCTCGGCGAGTGGATCTGGTCCAGGTGGCTCAGAAGGCTGAGCCAGGTGCACTGGATCACGTCCTCGGCCGCCTCGCGCTCGATGCCCTGCGCCCGGGCCACCTGCCACAGCAGGGGGCTCAGTTCGACGACGATCTCGTTGAGCGCGTCACGCTGTCCCGCCTGGGCGGACAACAGCAGCGCGGCCAGGCGGACGTGCCGGGGCGAGGACTGCGCCGACGCCGCGCGGCCCGCGTCCGGCTGCGGCGAATCAGACATCACCGAATCAGACATCACCGAATCAGGCACGGCCGAGTCGGGCAGCGTAGAGTTAGGCATGGTCCGGGGCCCCCATCCGTCTCAGGGCCGCGGCGATCCGCTCGCGCGCGGCCAGCCGGTCGGGCGAGGTCAGGTCGCGCACCGGGTCGCCGGGGTGCCGCGCCGCCTCGTCGAGCAGCGCGGCGGCCAGGGCGGCGGCCAGCAGCGGCGTGGAGAACGAGGTGCCGCTCCACACCGCGAAACCGCCGCGGAAGTCGTCCGGGTCGAGCGTCTCGCGCAGCCGGTGCAGGCGGCTGTCCGCCGGTCCGGCGGTGATGATCGGCTCGAAGCTGCCGTTCAGGTCGCTCGGGTAGGTGCTCACCACCGACGCGCCGGTCGCCCAGGCGGTGACCCAGGACCCGTCGTTGCTGAACATCGCCTTGCTGCCGTTCGGGTTCAGCGCGCCGACGCTGATCACGGGCAGCGCCGGGTCGGCGCCGGGCTGGGTGGCCAGCGCGGCCGGGAAGTACGGCTGCGTGGTGGCCTGGTTGCCCGCCGCCGCGACCACCGCGACGCCCAGGTCGGTCAGCAGGTCGATCAGCCCGGCGAGCTGTCCGGTGTACGCGAGGTCGGCGGGGTACTCGTCGAAGTACCCGAGCGAGAGCGAGACGACGTCGACCATGTCGTCAGTGTCGCCCGTCTGCTGCGCGGTCGCGATCTGGGCGGCCAGCACGTTGATCGCCAGCAGCAGCACGCTCTCGTGCACGATCCCGTCGGTGTGCATGATCCGGATCGAGCGCACCCGCGCGTCGGCCGCGGCCTGGCGCACGATGCCGGCGATGAACGTGCCGTGGCCGATGTGGGTGGGCAGCGCGCCGATGGTCGGCTCGACCGGGTCGGGCACGTCCCAGTAGCCCTCCAGCACCGGGAAGTCGAGGCCGCCGGTGTCGCGCACCCACGTCTCCTCGGCGTGGATCGCGGCCTGCAGCGCGTCATCGACGCTCAGGAAGCTGTCGGGGTCCTCGTCGGGCCGGCCGAGCCACACGTGCGGGCGCACGCCGGTGTCGAGCACCGCGATGACCGGCCGGCGGCTGGTCGCCAGCGCCTTGACCTCGGCGCGCGGCGGCGCGGGCGTGACCAGTTCGACGGGGATGCGCGCGGTCGAGCTGAACCAGGCCCCCGATCCCCCGCTGTTGCCCTCGCTGACCGGGTTGCCTTCGCTGACCGGGTTGCCCTCGCTGACGGGATTGCCCTCGCTCACCGGGTTGCCCTCGCTGACCGGGTCGCCGGACAGTTCGGTCGCGGCGCTGAGCAGGTGATCGAGCGTGATACGCGAGATCACGTCGTACGCCGTGGCCAGCGTCTCGTCGGGGCTCTGGCGCGCGGCGCGCAACGCCTGCAGCGCCACCCACGCGTCGACGAGCGCCGGTGCGGCGCCCGACCGCACGCGCAGCACGACCGGGCGCGGCAGGTCCGCGAGCTCACGCAGCCACGGCCGCAGCGACGGCATGGCCTCGACGAGCGGCGGCGGCACCACGAGTTCGAGCCCCACGGCGGACAGCGCCCGGTCGATCTCCGCGAGCGACTTCGGGTCGCGCAGCACGGAGTCCGGGATCAGCAAGGTATTGGCACGGTATGCGGTCGCGGCGGGCGGTCGCGCGCCCGGGGCCAGCACGGCGTCAGCCGGCTGGAGTACCCGTCCGCCGTGCCGATTCACCAAAATGGGGTTGAGGTAAGGGACGCCTAGATTGTTCACCGATTTCGGCCTCGACGCGCCTTGACCGCTCTGTGGCCCGCTGAAATGCACCGACATTCTGGATTTCCCCTCTGCCCGGTCCGGTTACCGCATAGTCAAGGCGCGCCACGGCGTCTCCAGATACCGAATCCAGGTCACGAACCGGCAACGATTCGCAGGTCACCGGGTCGCGTTGGGGTGCGATTTCCGTGTTGTCAGCGCGAGCGGGTAGAACTCGGATGTATCTGAGGGGTGGACTGACGTATCTGAAAGGCGAAGGGGCGCTCTTCTTCATCACCTCCGCTCGGCGCTCAGGCTGAAGCGGGGGCGGGTTGGGGACGGCAGACGAAACAAGGGGGCAATCTGATGGTGCCGACGATGACGGCGACAGCCGTCGCGGACGCAGACGTCGACGTAAACGACGACGTGGGTGGGGACATCGCAAGTGCCACAGCTACGGCTAGGGCCACTGCCGCAGCCGCAGCCATAAGCACGCTGCCGACACGGCGTCAGCAGCCCGTGCCGCGTGCAGGGGCCGGGCGGCCCGGCGCGGTGGACGTAGTCGTCGTACGCATCGACGCGCGCGACCCGATCTCGGAGGCCGGCGTCCGCATGCAGCTGCGTGCGCGCCCAGAGATCCAGGTGGCGCGCCCGGGCGACACGGCGGCGGTCGTGGTCGCGATCGCCGACGCGGTCGACGAGGAGACGACGAACTGGCTGCGCGCCCTGCACCGCGCGCAGAGCCTGCCGGTCGTGCTGGTCAGCGGCCGGATCGACGGCGGCACGCTGTCCGCGCTGGTCGAGGCGGGCGTGCGCGGCGTCCTGCGCAGGCACGAGGCCACGGCCGACCGCGTCGTCGCGGCCGTCAGGGCGGCGGCCTGCGGACACGGCGACCTGCCGCCCGAGCTGCTGCGCCAGCTGCTCGACCACTTGGCCGGCCTCAACCGCCAGGTGCTCAGCCCGCGAGGCTACTCGTTCAACGGCATAACCGAGCGCGAGCGCATGGTGCTGCAGTTGCTCGCAGACGGACTGTCGACGCGTGAGGTCGCGCTGCGCCTGTCTTACTCGGAGCGCACGATCAAGACCGTGATCCAGGACCTGACGCTCCGTCTACAGCTGCGCAACCGTACCCAGGCCGTCGCGTACGCCCTACGCAACGGCTGGATCTGATTCTGGAGGATCGTCGCGACCGATGACAGGTGCGGGAGCGCAGCCGGAACGATCTACGCTCCCGCACTTGTCGTCGGGGCTCACCCGCTCCGGCTCGCCCTACGCGATCCGCTCGGCCAGGACGGCCTCGATGAACGGCTCCGGGGGCAGGTAGGAATGCCTGACGACATAGTGGTAGACCAGGTCCGGGGCCGCCAGCCACTCGCCCTCGGGCGTCAGTACCCTGACCTCCGCGCTGCCGGGGGTGAGCGCGGCGCCCGTGATCGGATGGGTCTCCTGCGGATCTTCGCCGCTTTCGAGGCACAGCTCGCACCAGTGGAACCCGCGCGTCTGCGCGGTGGCGTGCTCCGCGCACAGGACGCCCAGCTTGTCCGCGAATCCCCGGGGCGGCTCGCCGACCGTGAAGGAGTGCCCGCCGTCGAGCCAGCCGACGTTGACGATCTCGGCCTCGGCCGGCGCCGTCTCGGGCAGGTACGTGTAAGGCGAGAGGTCTTCGAAGTAGGTCACGGGGCGGGCCTTCCAGGGTTCGGCGTCATGGATAGGTCGCATTGAGGAATTTGTTCACCACGGCCGGCGCCACGGTTTCCCGGCAGGCCGCCCAGTGCACCGAATCCATGTTGGGCTTGAGCAGGTCGGACAGGCGGGTCGGTCCGGTGACCGTGACCGGGCTGCCCTTGATGTTGAGTTTGGGCAGGCCGCCGCCTCCCGGCGGGAACAGGTGGTAGTCCGGCACCTGGTCGCCCGCGTTGTACGTGTGCAGCGGAGTCGGGTTCCCGGTCTCGATCTTGTTTCCGAGCGAGTCCGAGATCGTGGTTCCGTGGTTGCTGTACATGTGCAGCGTAGTGCCCTGCGGGACGGTGACCATGGAGGTGTCCGCGGACGAGATCGCGCCGTGGCCGCTGAGCACCAGGTCGCCGTCGGGGCGGCCGGGCCCGCGCACCGAGGTGTTGCCGTTGGCGTCGGTGATGAACGTCGGGGCGCCGCGGCTGGGGCAGAGCCCGAGCGGGTCGGCCCACACCAGCGGGTTGTCGGTGTACAGGCGGTTGTTGGGCCCGGCGTCGAGGCCGAGCGGGTCGGGGCTGGCGTAGCGGGCCGTCGCCGGATCGTAGTACCGGAAGTAGTTGTAACTCAGCCCGGTCTCAAGATCCTGATACTGGCCGGGGAAGCCGAGCGGGCAGTCCACGCCGTCGCCGGCCACCGCGATCGGCGCTCCCCAGAGGCTGGTGCTGCGGTGCCAGGCGATCCGGCCGTCCGCGGCCACCAGCTCGGACGGCGCGCCGATCAGGTCGGTGACGATGGCGTAGAACGCCGCGTCCACCTCGGCCTGCGGGCTCTGCGCGGAGAACCGGCGACGGGTCTGGGCCGCGGCGTGATGGGTTCCCGGATCCCAGTCCCAGGTCAGCACCTCGGCCTGGCCGTCGCGTACGGTGCGCTGCTCGGCGAGCCGGGCGCCGTCCCAGCTGAACTGCACCTCCTCGGCGACCGCCCCGTCCGCGGCGAGCCGGCGCTTGCCGGTGCGCCGCCCCAGCGGGTCGTAGCCGTACTGCCAGACCGCGCCGTCGGCGGTGGTCGCCTGGACGAGGTGGTCGTCGGCGTCCCAGGAATACGTCCACTGCTTCGTTTGGCCGGAGAGGGTGCGGCGCGAGGAGCGCACGATGCGTCCCTGGGCGTCGTGCTCGTAGGTGGTTCGGCCGGAGCTGCGGATCAGGGTGCCCGCATACTGCAACTCGCCTTGACGGTCCTGGTCGCCGGGCACCACGGCTTGCGTGAGGTTGCCGAGCGTGTCATAGGCATAGCTTTCGGACCACGTCGCGGCGTGCACCGCTGTGACGCGCCCGGCCTGGTCGAGGTCGTAGCGCCGGGTGCCGCGCAGCTGGTCGGTGATCTCGACGGGGTATCCGTCAGCCCGATAGGCGTAGGTGCGTTCCTGCTGCAACGTGGGCTCGGACGTGGTCACGGCGCCCTGGTCGTACGCCCAAATGGCCTGTGTGCTCAGCCGTCCGGCGTCGTCGTAGCGCTGGCTCAGTGCGGCCTGCACGCCCAGATAGCGCGTCGTCTCGCGTCCGGCCGCGTCGTACTGGAACGACAACGCGCCCGCCGCGGTGCTCAGACCGACCGGCGCTCCGGCCGCGTCGTAGCTCCAGTCGGAGACCGCTCCCGACGGCGCGACGCGGCGTACGCGCCGGCCCAGGCCGTCGTATTCGGCGACGAGGGTGCGGCCGTCCCAGCTCTCGCTCAGCACGCGGCCGAGCCGGTCGCGGGTGTATTCGAGCGCTCCGTCCGGACCGTCGGCGTGCGACATCAGCCCGGCGGCGTCGTACGCGAACCGGTAGTCGCGGTCGGCGCACCGGCGTTCGGTGACCAGGCCGAGCTGGTTGCGGACGAAGACGGTGCTCTCGCCCGCGCCGTTGACGCGTTCGACGACCTGGCCGGCTGCGTCGTACCGGTACGTCACGGTGCGGCCGTCGAAGTCGGTCTCGGACAGGAGGTTGTCGGCCTCGTCGTAGGTGTAGCGCCAGACCTGGCCCTGCGGGCTGGTGACGGCGACAAGGCGCAGTTCGGTGTCGTAGGCGAAGGCGTACCGATTGCCCCCGGGGTCGGTGCGCGACACGGGCTTGTCGAAGGGCCCGTACTCGAAGGTGGTCGTGCCGCCGTTGGCGTCGCGGTGTTCGAGGAGGTTGCCCTCGGCGTCGTAGGCCCACTGCGCGCGCTGCCCGTCGGGGGTGATCCGCCAGGCCGGCCGGCCCTCGCGGGTCCAGCCCAGTCGCGTCTGCGCGCCGGTCGGGTCGGTGACGGAGGCGACGCGGCCGAACGCGTCGTGGGTGATCTCGGCCTGCGCGCCGAGCGCGTTGGTGACGCGCAGGGTGAGTCCTGCCGGACTGCTCTGGTAATGCGTCACGTTGCCGAGCGCGTCGGTCGTCGCGGTCAGGATGCCGGACTCGTCGTACGCGTGACGCGTCTCGGCGCCGCTCGGGTCGCTCGTCGACTCCAGATTCCCGCGCTCGTCGTACGCGTGCCGCCAGGTCGCCCCGTCGGGACCGACGACGCGGACGGGCCGCGGCAGCGCACCGTAGGCGAGCTGTATCGCCGTGCCGTCCGGCCGTTCGACGCGGGACGGGTTGCCGTGCTGGTCGAACTCGCGGCGGGTGCTGCTGCCCAACGGGTCGGTCAGGCTGACCACTCGGCCGTAGCGGTCGTACTCGGTCAGCGTGGCGTTGCCGAGCGCGTCGACGGTCTCGGTGATGTGTCCGTTCGCGTCGTAGTGGTACTTCGTGCTGTGCCCAAGGCTGTTGGTGACCGTCGTGACGCGATTGTCCAGGTCGTAGGCGAGCGTCGAGGACAGTCGCCCGCCCGGTCCGACGCCGGCGACGACCCGGCCGGCGTCGTCATACGTATAGGCGTAGCCGTGGCTGTTACGGTCGATCCACGTGGTGATGCGGTCTGAATCGTCGTATTCGTAGATGTACGGCAGGCCGGAGGAGTTGACGATCCCGGACAGCCGCCCGAGCGCGTCATAGCGGTACTCCACCAATTCGGTACCGTCGGCCATGCGCAGTTTCTCAATGCGGTAACCGCCGGCGGTATACGTCGTGTCGACATTGACGCGATAGCCGCCCGAGTGTCCGATCGCGACGGGCAGTCCGTCGCGGTCGTGGGCGTAGGTGACGCGGTTGCCGTTGCGGTCGGTCAGGGCACTGATGGGGCGCACGTCCGGGTCCGCCTGGCCGGCGGCGAAGTGGCGGGTCCAGCCGCTCTCCGGATCCTCGACGCGGTATGTGTCGCTGCCGCGATCGTGGGACAACCGCCACCGTGCGCCATCCGCGGGCAGCACCGGCATACCGGGCTGCGCGGGCACCGGGAAGTGCAGGATCTGCGCATCGTCGCCGGCGTAGTGGACACCGTCCTCATCGATCTCAAGCCGCTGGTCCAGCGTGCCGGACCAGCCCGGACCGAGCAGGCGTCCACCGCCGTAGCCGGAGGCGTACGCGCGGCGCAGGATCAGTGGCAGCAGGCCCGCGAGATCGACGTCCACCGCGCTGGTGACCATCTGACCGGACACCACGTCGACGGGGTCGGTCCCGCCGGTCTCGACGCCGCCGTTGCCCTCGGACCCCTGCCCGCCGCCGCGGCCTCCACCGAGGCCGCGCTCGCCCTCGCCCGGCCGCAACCCGGTCGCGGCCCGCTCGGCGTCGCCGCTGACGCCGCGCTCGCCGTCCTTCATGATGCCCGTGATCGCCCGCGTGTTCTCCGCCTCGGTCTTGGCGGTGTTCTCCGCGGACTTGACCATCCCGTTCTTGGTGTCCTCGATGAACTCCTTGAGTTTGGGCCCCAGCCTGCTGCCGACGTGCTCGGCGACCTGCTTGACCCCGTCCTCGATCGCCTTGGCTATCCCGCTCACTCGAAACTCATCCCCGACAGGTTGGAGTGCAGTGCCTGTGCGTGTTCAGCCATCGCGTCCGCGTGCTGCTGCAGACCTTGGGCGTGCGCCTTGTACTCATCGACCGCCATGCGGAAGCCGGACCCCGCGCTCGCGCCGCCGGACCCGGCTCCGGAGGGCCCGAAGGCCGTCGACATGGCCGAGTAGACGAGCCCGTCGATGGCCTTGTCGATGGTGCCGATGAAGGGGTGGATCGCCGCCTCGATCACCTCGCCGATGATGTACTGGACGAGTTGCTGTTCGAGGAACTCCACGCACTTCTTGGCCGCGAACTCGATCGCCGGCAGCGCCGCCTCCGCCAGGCCGAAGGTCGCGACCGCCGCGGCCTGGTCGGCGATGAAGCTCGCCGCGAGCGCGATCAGTTCGGCGATCGCGGCGACCTTCATCCCGATGATCGTGTCCGCGGCGGCGTCCATCGCCGTCGAGACCACCTGGCAGGTCGTGACGAGTTCGTTCATGTGGTCCTGGGACTTCTGCCCCCAGGCGGCGATCATCGCGTCGTAGCCCGCGCCCTGATAGTGCTGCCCCGCCTGCTGCAGGTGTGTCGTCGCGTCCTGATGCGTGGACTGGATGTTCTCGGCGAACTGCTTGACGTGTTGGCCGGCCTCGCGGACCTTGTCCTCGTTGACGTTCGGCCATTGGATGCCGATGAACTGGAGCAGCTGAACGACTTCGGACGGCAGTTCTAACGCCATGTCCGGTACCCTCCCGTGAGACCGACGGGAAGGACCCTATACGAGGTCGTATAGCCGCGCACCCCCCTGTGGCGATCCACCCGTAACGATCAACCCGGTAGCGCTCAACGCGGCCGTTTCCGTCTTCGCCCCGTGCGACGAGCGGATGGTTCCGCGCCTCTTCAGAGAGGTGGCACGGTCCGCGACCTCTCTGCACATGAAGAGGAACCGTCCGATCGGTGCGATGTCAGCGGCGGAAGATCAACTGATCGCCGGTCGAGGGCTGCATCGAGCCGCCTTCGATCACTACCGGCGCGCTCGCCTGCCCCGTGCCCTGGACCGCCACGAGCTGCGCGGCGCCGACGAGTTCGTGCGGGCGGGCGTAGCAGTACACGTCGATGTTGCCGGCGGCGTTGGCGGCGATGGGCGGGGCGCTGTCGGCGTTCGGGGAGCACGGGGTGGCGCCCGTCGCGGGCGCCGGGGGCGGGGCCGGAGCAGTCGAGCCGGCGAACCAGGTCAGCGTCAGCGGCTGGTTGGGCACGAAGCCGGTGCCGGTGACGTGGGTCAGCGCGCCTTCGGTGAGCACGGGCGGGTTCGCGGTGATCCTCGGGTTCGACCTCGCCGGCGGGGGCGGTGTCGGCTGGGTGGACGGGCAGCCGGTGACCGTGAGCTGGGCGCTCGCGGTGACCTCGCTGTAGGTCGTCTCGACCGGCGGGGGCTGGTCGGCCGTGATGGTGTGCGGAGTGCATCCGAGGCCTGAGACCTGGATGTTCGCGATGAACGTGCCGACCTCGTCGGTCTGCGTCGGTTGGCCGATCGGGTGGCCGTCCAGCGTGAGATCGACCGGGGCCGTGGTGATCCAGTCGTCGCCCGTGACGGTGATCGTCGCCGGTTGGGACGTGTACGTGATCGATGACGGGCTGAGCCTGACGCAGGCCACGAAGAAACTGATGTTCGTGCCGGCGCCGGTCGCGCGCGGTTGGTCGCGCGGCACGTTGCCGGTGTTGTCGAGCGAGACGTTCGCCGTGTGCGCGCCGCAGCCGGGCGAGGCGGTGAACGTCATCTGGTTGTTGACGACCGTGAACGGCTGCGGCACACCGTCGATGGTGAGGAGGTAGCGGGCGGCGGGGTCGAGGTCCGGGTGGACGGTGAACGCCGCCGGCAGCTGGCCGGAGCCGACCGGGTCGGGGGTGATGCGCGGCGGGTTGACGAAGATGGCGGGCAGGGCGGCCGCGCCGGCGGCCGGCGTCGGGCCGATGGCGACGGCGAGGCCGCTGCCGGCGATCAGCGCGAGCGCCGCGGTGAGTCGGCGTCCGTTGCGTGCGGTGTCCATGCGCCGTCACACGCCGGTGTGCGACATGCCGCTGACCAGGACGGCCGGGCTGCACGACGTGGCGGCGCCGCCGGGCTTGTCGCAGGTCACGGAGATGCTCAGGCTCTGGCCGGAACCGACCGTGATCGCGGTGACGAAGTGCAGGTCGTAGTCCCGGAAGTTCTCCATCCGGGTCGTGATCAGGGTCTTGCCGCCGCGCGTGATGGTCAGCGAGCCGGCGTCGCCGTTCGGGTTCTGCAGCACCAGATCCGTGACCGAGTACGCCTGGTGCGTGCCCGCTGTCAGGTTGCTGTTACCGGTGTTGAGTTCGAGGGCGAACGCGGTCGGCGCGGGCTGCGTCGGCCCGGGGTGCGTGACGATCGGGGACGGCGACGGGGACGTCGACGAGCTGCCGCCCGCGCTGCTGCTCGGGGAGCCGGAACCGGAGCCCGACGGGCTCGACGGACTGGACCCGCCGCCCGCCCCGCC
>JBOHCW010000393.1:0-3529 GCA_050725375.1 Actinocrinis sp.
CTCGTGCATCCGGGCCACCCCGGCAGCGCCCGGATGCACGACCGCCACTTCGGCCGCCCAGTCACCGTCGCTCAGGGTCGCGCCGCGAGCGCGCCCAGTACAGGGGCGGTGTCCCCGCTTTGACCGAGCAGGCCAGGTCAGTCGATTTCGTGGCGCGGGCGTGGACCCGCGCGATCGCGGATACCAGCTACGTGACGTACACGCCCGCCGAGGCCGACGCGCTGCTGTTCGACTACACCCGCCAGGCCGCCGTCGGCCTGGCCACCGAGCGTCAGGCCGCCGCGACCGGCCGCGCCGTCGGCGCCGCGCTGGTCGCCGGACACTACACCGACCCGTCGTCGCTGGCCGCGACGCTGTCCGTGTTCGCGCAGTACGGCGGACGGCTCGGCGGCACGGCCGAGGCGCTCGGCGCGCTGCAGGGCGGCATCGCGGCCGGTTACTCGACCGCGCTGCGTGAGCTGACGCTCAATCAGCAGGAGGCCATCCGCAGCGCCGCCTTCGCCGCCCGCGACGAGAGCGAGGCCCGGTTTCGCGCGGTCTTCTCCTCGGCACCGATCGGCATCGGGCTGGCCGACCTCAACGGCCTGGTCGTCGAGGTCAACCAGACGCTCGCCACCATGCTCGGCCGCACGCCCGAGTCGTATCGCGGCCGGCACATCCGTGAGATCGCGGAGCCGACCGATCCGCCGGAACTGTGGGGTTCGCTGTCCGAGGTGCTGCGCGGAGAACGCGACTTCTACGCCGTCGACAAGGAGTTCAGGCGCGCGGACGGCTCCAGCCTGTGGACGCACCTGCGCGCCACAGTCGTGCGCGACGACATAGGGCGCCGCCGGTTCCTGCTCGGGCTGTTCGAGGACATCACCGAGCGCCGCTCGATGCACCTTAACCTGCGCCACCAGGCCACCCACGACCCGCTGACCGGCCTGCCCAACCGCACGCTGTTTTTCGAGCACCTGGAGGACCTGCTCGGCACGGCCGACCCCGACTCCAAGGTCGCGCTGTGCTACCTCGACCTGGACGGGTTCAAGGAGGTCAACGACACCCTCGGCCACGTCGTCGGCGACCAGCTCCTGGTCGGCGTCGCCGAACGCCTCGCCGAGTGCGCCGCGCGCCCCGGCCGCCTGGTGGCCCGGATGGGCGGCGACGAGTTCGTCATGCTCCTGGCCGACCACGCCGACGCCGCCAGCGCCACGCTCGCCGCCGACGAGATCCTGGACGCGCTGCGCCGCCCTGTGTGCTTCGACGGCCGCGAGATCCCGGTCTCGGCCAGCGTCGGCGTCGTCGAGCACTCCATCGGCGGGGCGCACCCGACCGAGCTGGTGCGCGCCGCGGACATCACGCTGTACTGGGCCAAGGCCGAGGGCAAGGGCCGCTGGGCGCTGTTCGACGCCGACCGCAGCGCCTCGGAGATCACCCGCTACACGCTCAGCGCCGCACTGCCCGGCGCGCTGGAGCGCGGCGAGTTCATCGTCGACTACCAGCCGATCGTGGACCTCAAGACCGGCGCGGTCTACGCCGTCGAGGCGCTGGTGCGCTGGAGGCACCCGGACTTCGGTCTGCTCAAGCCCGACCGGTTCATCGGCCTGGCCGAGGAGACCGGCGTGATCGTGCCGCTGGGCCGCTGGGTGCTGCAGCAGGCCTGCGCCGAGGCCGCGAAGTGGCCGGCCGGTCCCGACGGGGTGGCGCCCGCCGTGAACGTGAACCTGGCGGTGCGTCAGACGCACGATCCGCAGCTGGTCAACGACGTGTTCAAGATCCTGGACAGCACCGGCCTGCCGGCGCACCAGCTTCAGCTGGAGATCACCGAGAGCGCCGTGGTCGGCACCGAGGACGGCTCGCTGGACGTGCTGCGCGAGCTGGCCAAGCAGGGCGTCCGCATCGCGATCGACGACTTCGGCACCGGCTACTCGAACCTGGCTTACCTGCGCCAGCTGCCCGCGCACATCGTGAAGATCGACGCCTCGTTCACCGCCGGGCTGCGCGCCGGCGGCAGCGACGGCCACGTCGACGAGCAGATCGTCGGCGCCCTGGTCTCGCTCGCGCACGGCCTCGGCATGACGGTGACCGCCGAGGGCATCGAGGACGGCGAGCAGACCGCGCGGCTGTCCGCGCTCGGCTGTGACGCGGGCCAGGGCTGGTACTTCGCGCGCGCCGTGCCGCCGGACCAGCTTGCCGGGATGCTCGTGCTGCCGCGTTCCGGCGTGCCGGGGCCGCTGGAGCGCCGGCGAGCTTAGCTTGAGATTTGGTCGCGACGCGGATTGCGCGGCGTGTGTGGGTAAGGCCCACGAGGCGTTATGTCCGCGCGTCGTGGGCCTTTACCGTGTGCCGAACGGGTGGAACCGGGAACGCCGTCCCCGAGAACCGGCCGTTACTTGCCTTCGGCGAGCTTGCGCGCGTCCTCCAGCAGGCCGAGCGAGCGCACGGCGTCGGCCGGGTCGACCGGGAGGGGCGCGCCGTCCAGGATCGCCGACGCGACGCCCGCGTAGTAGGACTCGTACGCGCCCGGCTCGGTCTCCACGGTCTCGGTCTGCTCCGGCACGCCGACGACGCCGTACCGGCTCGGCTCGTCCCTGCCCCACCGCGGGTCTCCCGGACGCATGCCGGCGCGCAGCGCGTCCTCCTGGACGTCGAGCCCGTACTTGACGTACGAACCCTGCGATCCGAGCACCCGGAAGCGCGGGCCCAGGTCGGTGGCCACCGCGCTCATCCACAGGTGCGAGCGCACGCCGCTGTCGTGCAGCAGCGCGACGAAGGTGTCGTCGTCCGAGGTCACGCCCGCGCGGCGCGCGTCGGTCTCGGCGTGCACGACGCGGGCCGGGCCGAACAGGTGCAGGGCCTGGTCCACCAGGTGGCTGCCCAGGTCGTAGAGCAGGCCCGCGGCTTCGTCCGCGCCGCCGACCTCGCGCCAGCCGCCCTTCGGCGTCGGGCGCCAGCGCTCGAAGCGGGACTCGAACCGGGCCACCTCGCCCAGGCGTGCGGCCTCGACCAGCCGGCGGACGGTCAGGAAGTCGCCGTCCCAGCGCCGGTTCTGGAACACCGAGAGCGGGACACCGGTCTTCTGCGAGGTCGCGACCAGCTCGGCGGCCTGCGCCGCGGTCGGCGTCATCGGCTTGTCGACCACCACCGGAACGCCGGCCTGCATCGAGGCGCGCGCCAGCGGGGCGTGCGAGCTGTTCGGCGTCGCGACCACGACGAGATCGGCCAGTTCGGGTGCGCCGAACAGCTCGTCGGTGTGGGCCAGGACCCGCACGCCCGGGTGCTGCGCGCGTGCCTGCTCGGCGCGCTCCCGCGATCCCGTCACGACCGCCGCGACGCGCATCCGCGGCTCGGCGGCGATCAGCGGCGCGTGGAAGACCGCGCCGGCCAGCCCGTACCCGATGACCGCGACGTTGAGTTGCTTCGAACCAGAGTCAGCCATGGTCTCAGCCAACCACACGGTGCCGTCGATCTCACAGCGGTGATCATGCATATTGGGCGGGCTCGCAGAGCTCGGCGAGGACGCCGGCGGCCCCGCTCCACGAAGGGGCGG
>JBOHCW010000394.1:0-11671 GCA_050725375.1 Actinocrinis sp.
GGCGCCTGCGGCGGTCCGGGCTGCGGGGCGGCGGGCTGCTGACGGATCGGCTGGGCAGGTGCCGGGGGCGGCGGCATCGCCTGAGCCGGGTGCGTCGGCGCGGGCTGGAACTGCTGCGGCTGCTGGCCGTGGACCTGCTGGCCGTGGACCTGCTGGCCGTGCGCTTGCTGGCCCTGGTTCTGCTGGCCGTACTGGGGAGGCGCCTGCTGGTGTGTCGGACCCTGCTGGCTCGGACCCTGCCGGCCCGCGTGCGGCTGACTCTGCTGTGGTTGGCTCTGCTGCGGCGGAGCCTGGGCAGGCTGCGCAGGGCGCTGCGGCTCAGCGGAGCGCGCAGGCGGATTGGGCGCAGCCTGGCCCGGAGCCTGCTGCTGCGTGTACCAGTCCGGGGCCGCGTAGACCGGTCCGGTCCAGTCCTCTTCCTCGGGGCTGTCGCCGGTACCGTTCTCGCCGCTCACTGTCGCCACCCTCCAAATCCACCGTCGGCACCACTGTAGTCAGGCCGCCACCCGCCATGGAATGCGTATCCAACGGATGACGTGTGAGACATCGGGCGATATCGGACCGGCCTGGTGAATACGGGCCCGAATGGCTGCGAACCCGTATCCGCGCTGTGTCTGTGCCAGTCCATGGTGCTTTGTCGGGCCGCGCTAGTCCATGCGGCGGGGATTGCCGAACAGGCCCTGCTCCAGTTGTGTGGGCATGCCGTAGACGTACTGGCGGCCGCGCCGCGCGCACCACAGGGTCAGCTCGTCGGGCAGGCCGGGCAGCGCCTGTACGTCGTCGTTGCCGAGGCGGATGACCCGTGCGGCCAGCTGCGCCTCCTGCGGCGAGATGCGCTGCAGGCCGACCAGGTCCGCGCCGACCAGCTGGCCGGCGTAGCCGGGGTCGAGGAACGGCAGCAGCGTCAACGTGGTCTGCCACGGCGTCTTGGGCTGGGCCAGCCGCGGCGGACGCGCGCCGCAGTCGCGGATCAGCAGGACCGGGCTGGCCGCCGTCGCGCCGAGCGCGCCGACCCGGCGCACCGGCACCAGCGCGACCAGCTGCTGGCCGCCGCCCGCGTTCTGCGCCAGCGGCGCCCACAGTTCCGGCCGCGCCGTCTCGATCACGATCCGGGCACCGGTCGCCGCCGCGCGCAGCGCGAGCATCTGGGCCAGGTACGAGCCGGCCACCAGCGCGCCGTCCACCGGCCGGGGCCGGAACAGGCCGAGCACCGCGGTCTGCCGGTTCGGGTCGGTGCCGATCACCACGCCGTCGTCGCCCACCGGCAGGCTCAGCGCCCGCAGTTCGCCGGCCTCCAGCACGTGCCGCTCGTGCCGCGGGCCGCGCACCGGCAGCATCCTGACCTCGTCCTCGCGCGCCGGGCGCGCCGCGACGACCATGCGCGGACCGGCGCCGCGCTGGTCCGGCGAACCCGGCTGCCGGGTCGGCCGGTAACCCGCCTGATAGCCCGCCTGGTAGTCGGCCGAATCCTGCGGACGCTGCGGCGCGGCCGTGCGCGCGTGGCTCGTGGGACCGGTGCCGCTCATGCTTCCCCTCCCAGCGGGATCGTGGCGACCAGGCCGGGCAGCTGCTCGCCGTCCAGCCGGGTCAGGTGCGCCCCGGCCTTCGACGCGCGCTGCTCCAGCGTCTTCGAGGCCTCGGCCAGCTGCGCCTCGGAGCGGGCCGCGACCCGCACGTGCGCGCTGAAGCCGATCGAACCGCCGGTGCCCCGGCTCGCGGTGACCGCGAAGCTGGTCGCGTGCGTCGGCACGCTGGTGAGCGCGGCGATCAGGTGCGGCGTGGAGTCCGCGGCCAACTTCGGCAGCTTGTCCAGCCAGTAGGTGGTGTGCCAGCGGTCGTCGCAGCGCCAGGTGCGCTTGGTCTCCTCGGTACGCCGCCCGGTGCCGCCCGACCGCGGCCCCACACCGATCAGCGGGTTGACCGCGCAGGCCGTGCCGAGCGCGGCGATCAGCTCCGCCTCGCTGAGCGGCGCCGCCTCGAAGCCCGCGCCCTCCAGATCGCTGGCGACCCGCTGCACGGCGGTCAGCAGGGTGCGCTGCACGCCGAGGGCTCCGCCGCCGCGCGCCTCGACCGCGCCGATCGCCTCCTGCGGGTCGAGCCGGACGGCGACCCACGTGGTGCGCTGGGCCGGAACATCGCCCATCACCGACTGGTACGAGCGAACCGCCAGCGCGTGTGGCGGCAGGTGCGGCGCGGGCGCCGGCAGCGTGTGCGTGACGATCTGGACGCAGGACACTGACAGCCGTTCGTCCGACAGCACCCCGGCGATCACGCCGAGCGGAAGCGGCTGCTCGCTGCGCGGAGCCCGCAGCGGCTCGGTGCGGCTGCCCACGCGCACGACCGCGGTCAGGAACGTGCCGTCGCCGATCATGCCGACCGGATCGCCGGTGCGGCTGCTCACCGTCATGGTGCGCAGCGCGGGGAAGGTCTCGCGCAGCGGCGCCAGGGCCGCCTCGCTGCCCGGCGAGTCGGCGCGCTGGGCCTTGCGTTCGCGGAACTCGCCGCGCACCAGCGAGACCTGGCCGAGCCAGCGTCCGCGGCCGCCGCCGATCGCCCCGACCACGCACAGCGCGGCCAGCGGCAGTCCGACGATCTCCCAGACCGTGTGTTTGGTCAGCAGCGGCACCCCGACCAGCGCGACCGCGGCTTCGAGGAACACCAGGCGGATCAGCAGCAGCGGCCCGACCCGGCCCGGCCGTGGGTAGAGGGCCGCCTGCGCGCGCACCGGGGGCGCCGTGCGCCGCTGCCCGGTCTGCTCGCCCGCCCGCCCGGCCGCGCGCCGGCCGCCGCCCGAGCGGCCGCCAGTACCCTGATCCTGCGGATGTCCGGGGCCGTTCGGACCGTTCGAACCCCGAGTCGCCGTCGTCGCCATCGCCCCTCGCGCCTGCCCCCATGCCGTCGCCGGGGACGCTCCCCGGCTCGTTGCGCCACTCGTTTCCGGAAGTGGGTACCGGAAATTCCACCGCTACCGTACTTCGTCGGCGGTGTCCGGCTCCACTGCCGATTCAAGCTCCTGTGGATAACTTCCCGGACGATGCCGCACGGACATCGTCGTCGTTGTCGCCGATGTCATCAAGGTTCGGTGACCGGTCGGGAACCGGAGCGGCGGAGTCGGTGCGAAAGAGGGTACCGTGTGCGCGACCGTACCCTGTGATACAAGGGGTCCCGCGCTGTGGGCGGTACGCGTCAGACGGCACAATAACGGCACGGCCGACGGCACGGCGGCAGTCGCACGTCTTCATGGGGGCGAGGGGTAGAGCATGGCTACTCGCAAGGACCAGCTCGACGCGTTCGTATTCGCGCGTCGGCGGATGGTCGCGAATCTGGTGGCGCCTTCGCCCACGGGCAGCGACGAGGGGGCGCCGCGGCCGGTCAAGACCTTCTTCACCTCCGCCATCATCAGCGCGATCGCGGTGGCCGGTGTCGCCGTGCTCGGCGTCTTCAAACCGTCCGCGCCCAGCAACTGGCAGAGCGGCCTGGCCGTGGACAGCTCCTCCGGCGCCGCCTACATCATGGGCACGACGGACAAGGAGCTGCACCCGGTCGTGAACATCACCTCGGCCCGGTTGCTGCTCGGCGCCACCTTCAAGAAGTTCGACGTGCCCGACAAGGTGATCAACGGCCAGGGCGTGACCATCGGCGCCCCGTACGGCATCGGCGGCGCGCCACCGGACGTCCCGTCCGCCGGCAGCGTCGACATCACGCAGTGGACGCTGTGCATGCAGTCGAAGAAGGGGCAGCAGCAGGGCGACTCCGGCCGGCAGACCGTGCTCGAGATCGGATACGGGCAGGGCGCCGACGACAAGGTCCCTTCGTCGACGGCGTTCGTCGTGCACGATTCGTCGCACACGAACTACCTGGTGGCGGGCGACACGGCGTACAAGGTCAAGAACAACCTGGCGATCACCGCCTTTAACTCACAGGTCAGTGCGAGCAACCCCTGGGTCTCGGATGCCTGGCTGAAGGCGTTCCACCAGGGTGCGGACCTGGTGTTCCCGACGGTTGACGGCTTCGGTGACTCGCTGCCTGGCGGCCTGCCGTCGCAGCCCGGCACACATGTCGGCGACTATGGGAAGGTCAGCACCTCGAGCGGTCAGGTGACCGGATACATCGAAACCAAGCACGGCCTGATCTCGGTGAACAGCTTCGTGTACCAGCTGTTCACCTCGCAGCCGGCCCTGGCGAACAGCAGCGTGAAGGAGCTCAAGACCCTCACAGCGGCCGACGTCAACGCGGCACAGGCCGACAATGAGCAGACCGACGCCCGCAAGTCGCTGACGGGTGCCGGCGTCGACTGGCCCACGACCCCTCAGAGCATCAATGACGCGGATGGCCAGGAGGGCCAATACGCGGTCCTGTGCACCAGCTTCAGCGGCGCGTACGACGGCAACGACCCGCACCTGGACATGTACAACGGCCCGGGTCTGCCGCAAAAGCTGGACAACGGTGCCGGCATCGTGCAGACCGGCGGCGACAACCTGGCGGACATCGTGTTCGTCGAGCCCGGACACGGGGCGATGGCCCGCGACATCAGCGGCGGCGCCAACCTGACCAACGGCGCGGTCTACCTGGTCACCGACACCGGCCAGCGCTATGAGATGACCACGAACGCGACCGTGACCGGACCGGACGGCAAGGCGGCGCAGACCAGCGCGATCAAGCAGTTGCAGTACGGCAATGTGCCGATCAAGCCGGTACCGGACAACTGGATGCAGCTGGTCCAGCAGGGCGCGCAGCTCGACCCGACCTTGGCCGGCACCACGCCGCAGGTGAACCAGTAGCAGATCGCCGATACGGGACGGAGGACGGCGATGACCGGTCGTGGGAAGCGCGATAGGACGCAGCGAACCAGGGTGCGCGCGGGGACGGGCGCGCTCGGCGCGCTGATGATGCTCGCCGTGAGCGTCTGCGGCGTCGTGCCGACGGGAAGTCAGGGCGCTGCGGCGTCGGGTACCGCTTCGACGGGCACTGTTTCGACGGTTGCCGCGTCGTCGAGCTCTGCGAGCGGCGGCGGTCGCACGTACCTGGCCGACGACAGCCAGTGCACCACGCAGAAGGACGGCGCGAAGCTCGCGTCCAGCCAGTCCGCCCCGCCCTGGGAGACCACCTTCGCGAACACGCAGGGTTCCGGCCTGACCGGCAAGGGCGTGAAGGTCGCGGTCATCGACAGCGGCATCGCCGGCGGCAACTCCCAGCTGAACGCGCACATCGTCGGCGGTCAGGACTTCACCCAGAGCGGCGGCGTCTACAAGGCCGACGTCGACGGGCACGGCACCCTGGTCACCTCGATCATCGCGGCCCAGTCCTCGTCCAAGAACGGCATGGTCGGCATCGCGCCCGGAGTCGACCTGCTGATCTACCGCGAGGCCGGCTGCAACGTGAAGGCCGGCAGCGACGAGGCCACCATGGCCGCGGCGATCGACGCCGCCGTCGCGGCGGGCGCGCAGATCATCAACATCTCGCAGGACGGTTACATCGCCAACGCGAAGCTGCGCGCCGCGGTGGTCAACGCGTATAAGAACAACGTCCTGATCGTCGCGTCCGCCGGGAACTACGGCTCCAGTCAGGCCAGCCAGAACAACACCAACTACGGTATCAATCCAGTGATGTACCCGGCGTCGTACGCGCCGTACCTGCTCGCGGTCGGCGCGGCGACCGCGGACGGCGGCGTCGCGCCCTTCTCCGAGACTGGGCCGTACATCGGGGTCATCGCGCCCGGCGTCCAGGTCGGCGGCCTGTTCCCCTCGGACGGGAAGATCTGGACCGACGACGGGACCAGCTTCGCCGCGCCGTACGTGGCCGGCGTGGCCGCGCTGATGATCGAGAAGCATCCCACCTGGACGGTCGGCACGATCATCAAGGTGATCGAGGCCACCGCGTCCGGCGGCGGCAAGTGGACCAAGTCCGCGGGCTGGGGCCTGGTCGACGCCAACGTGGCCCTCGCCGCGGATCCGGCCACCGTGCCGCGCCTGTACGGCGCGGGTCCCAACGCGGACGGACCCTCGGCCGCCAGGCCGGTCACGCACGGCATCTCGATGGCGCCGATCGTGGCCGTGGCCGAGCCGCAGGCGGTCGTCGACCAGCGCAGGGGCGCCTACCTCGCGGTCGGCGCGGCGCTGCTCGTCGTGCTGGTCATGGTCGCGGGCACGATCATCGCGCGCGACGCGCGCCGCCGGGTGCGCCGGCAGTAGCCGCGCTACGCGACGCCGCCGCCACGGTCGCGGCAGCGATAGCAGCAGCGGTAACAGAGCACGTCGTCCCTGGCTGTTCGCAAAACACGGATTCGCCCCGCCCGGTTGACCCGGACGGGGCGAATCTCGTTGCCGTGCCCGGCTTTCGCCGGCCCTCTCAGCGCTCTCAGAGGGCGTTTGATCCCGTTTCGGGGGCGAAACGGCCGATCGACGACCCTGGCCGCGTTGCCAGATCGTCCCCATACAACCAAGTATGGGAACGACCCGGCGCCTTGCCAGGCCCGCCGCTAGGCCGTTTCGCTGTGCCGTCCCCGGCATACACGGCACACCGAAAGCCTCGATTGCGTTGCGCAAGCCCCGAAACGGAATCAAACGACCTCTCAGACGGGACCTGTCAGGTCACAGGATCGGCGGGATGTGCGCCGTCTGCACGAGGATCGTGCCGTGCTTGCGCGAGACCAGGGTGCCGCGGCCCGGGGGCTGGGTGCTGGGCCGCACCTGGCCGATCAGCTGGCCCTCGTCGCGCTCCCCGGACATGACCATGCCCGGCTGGCGCGACTCGCGCAGCCGCTGGATCAGCGGCTCGAACAGCGCGCGGCCGGCGCCGCCGGAGGCGCGCGCGATGATCAGGTGGAAGCCCAGGTCCCGCGCCATCGGCAGGAACTCGGCCAGCGGCAGCAGCGGATTGCCGCCCGGCGTCGCCACCAGGTCGTAGTCGTCCACGATCACGAACACCTCGGGGCCGGTCCACCAGGAGCGGTTGCGCAGCTGGTCGGCCGTCACGTCCGGACCCGGCTGCCGCTTCTCCAGGAACGGCTTGACCTCCGCCAGCACACCCTGCACCGCCGGGGCGGCCGCGCAGTACGCCAGCTGGTGGCTCTCCGGGATCGTGCCGAGCAGGGCCCTGCGGTAGTCCACCGCGAGGATCCGCGCCTGCTGCGGGGTGTAGGCCTCGGTGATGCCCTGGACCAGGGTGCGCAGCACGCTGGTCTTGCCCGACTCGCCCTCGCCGAACAGCAGGAAGTGCGGGTCGGCGTTGAAGTCCAGGTACACCGGCTCCAGCTTGGTCTCGTCCACGCCCAGCGGGACCACCTGCTTCGGGCGCTCGGCCAGGACCGGCAGCTCGCCGTAGGGGACCATGAGCGGCAGCATCCGCACCTTCGGCGCCACCGGGCCCTGCCAGGCGTCCGCGATGGCGTGCACGGCCTTTGCGACGCCGTCCGAGAGGTCGGTGGCGTCCTCGACGCCGTCGATCCGCGGCAGGGCGCCCAGGAAGTGCAGCTTGCCCGGCGTCAGACCGCGGCCGGGGTTGCCGGTGGGGACGTTGACGGCGACCTTGCGGTCGATGTCGGACTCCATCGGGTCGCCCAGGCGCAGCTCGATCCGGGTGTTGATCGCGTCCTTGAGCTGCGGGCGGATCTCCGGCCAGCGCGCCGCGGTGATGACGATGTGCACGCCGAAACCGAGGCCGCGCTGCGCGATGTCCAGGATGTCCTGTTCCAGCAGCTCGAAGTCGGCGCGCAGCGTCTGCCAGCCGTCGACCACCAGGAACACGTCGCCGAACGGCTCGTCCGGCAGCTCCCCGCGCGAGCGCTTGGCCCGGAACGTGCCGATCGAGTCGATACCGTGCCGCCGGAAGGACTCCTCGCGCTTGTCCAGGATCGAGACCACCTCGGACACGACGCGGCGCACCACGTCGGCGTCCAGGCGCCCGCCGATCCCCGACATGTGCGGCAGGCCCTTGAGGCCCGACAGCGAGCCGCCGCCGAAGTCCAGCCCGAAGAACTGCACCTCCTGCGGGGTGTGGCCGAGCGCCAGGCCCATCAGGATCGTGCGCACCAGCGTGGACTTGCCGGTACGCGGACCGCCGACGACCACCGCGTGGCCGGCCGCCGAGGACAGGTCGATCTGGTGCAGTTCGCGCTTCTGCTCGATCGGCTTGTCCGCGATGCCGATCGGCACCAGCAGCCGCCCGGAGCCGGAGTACTCGGTCGCGGTCAGACCGCGCTGCGGCGTCGTCTGCAGGCCCGGCATCAGCTGGTCCAGCGTCGGCGGCTCGGCCAACGGCGGCAGCCAGACCTGGTGCGCGGGAAGGCCCTGGCCCTCCATCTGGCGCACCAGCACGTCCAGCACGGTGTCGACCAGCGCGTCGTCGTCCTCCTTGACCGGCGCGGCGGTCACCTGCTCCTCGACCCGCGGCGGCGCCTGGTACAGCGAGGTGAACAGCGTCGGGCGCCGGTAGTCCATCGTGCGCGCGACCGTGGTGCGCGTCTGCGGGCGGTAGGGCCCTGACACGTATGCGGCCTTGAACCGGATGCCGGCCGGGTTGCCCTGGTCGGAACCCACGGTCTTGAGATACCCGGAACCGGGGATCGACGGCAGCGTGAACGCGTCCGGCACTCCCAGCACGACCCGGGACTCGGCCGCGGAGAAGGTCTTCAGGCCCAGCCGGTACGACAGGTACGTGTCCAGGCCGCGCAGCTTGCCCTCCTCAAGGCGCTGCGACGCGAGCAGCAGGTGCACGCCGAGGGACCGGCCGATCCGGCCGATCTGGATGAACAGGTCGAGGAACTCCGGCTTGGCGGTGAGCATCTCGGAGAACTCGTCGAGCACGATCACCAGGTTCGGCATCGGGGTCAGCGCCGCGCCGGCCGCCCTGCCGCGCTCGTAGTCGTGGATGTTCTTGAAGTTGCCGCCGTCGCGCAGCATCTCCTGGCGCCGGTTCATCTCGCCGACGATGGCGTCGCGCATGCGGTCGACCATCGTCAGGTCGTCGGCCATGTTGGTGATGACCGCCGCGGTGTGCGGCATCTCCGCCATGCCCGCGAAGGTCGCGCCGCCCTTGAAGTCGGAGAGCACGAAGTTGAGGCTCTCCGAGGAGTGCGTCACCGCGAGCGCGAGCACCAGGGTCCGCAGGACCTCGGACTTTCCGGAACCGGTGGCGCCGATGCACAGGCCGTGCGGGCCCATGCCGCCCAACGCGGCCTCCTTGATGTCCAGGATCACCGGCTCGCCGTTCTCGCCGATGCCGATCGGCACCCGTAGCCGGTCCTGCGGCGAGAGCCGCTTCCAGCCGCGCCGGGTGTCGAAGGAGCCCGGGTCCCCGATGCTCATCAGGTCGGTGAAGTCCAGCGCGGACAGCAGCGGCTCGTCGCCGTCCGCGCCGCCGCCGACCCGCAGCGGGGCCAGCTGACGGGCCAGCGCCTCGGCCTGCGGAATGGAGAGCAGGTCGCTGTTGCCGGTGAAGCTCGCGCCGGTCGCGGTCTCCAGCTTCAGCTTCTTGCCGTCGATGCCCAGGTGCACCCCGCCGCGCACGACCCCGGCGTGGCCCTCGGTGTCGACCTCGATCACCGTCACGCCCATCAGGCCGTCGCCGTGCAGCAGCATCGACTCGCCGCTGGCCCGCGCGCCGTCCACGACCACGACGATGTGCGCCTGGTCGTACAGCGGGGTGTTGTCCCGCGAGTAGCGCGGCCGGTCGGACAGGTCGGCCGCCAGGGCCTCTTCGAGCTCTGACGCGTCGGAGAAGATCAGCCGCACCGGGCCGGCCGCGTCGGTGTCCTTCGGGTGCTGCGCGTGCGGCAGCCACTTGACCCATTCCCAGTGCTGGCGCCGGTTCTCCGCGGCGACCACGCAGATGCGCATCTCGTCCGGGGCGTGGAAGGTGGCCAGCTGGCACAGGATCGCGCGCGCCTCAGCGCGTGCGTCCTCCGCGGTGCCGTCGCCGTCCGGGCCGACCAGCACGTGCCAGAACGAGCGGAACGAGACGGCCAGCGGCAGCCCGTCCAGCGTGCCCTGCACGGTGATGAAGCGGCGCAGCGCGTCGGCGCAGATCGGTTCGAGCTCGTCGACCGGCGCGGTCTCCGGGGCCACCAGCGGCGTGGACAGCCGCTGCGCTCCGGAGCCGAGGCGCACCTGGGCGAAGTCCCCGTCGGTCGGGCGCCGCTCCCACAGCCGCTGGCCGCTGGTCACGATGGCCCACAGGTGCGAGGGGCTCGGGTGCGACCACATCTGCGCGGTGTACTGCTGCTGCTGGGTCTTGCGCACCTGCGCGCGCACCTGACTCAGGTATCGCAGATAGTCGCGCCGCGCGTCGGCGGTCTTGCCCTTGTTGCCCCCCCGGCCCTTCACCAACGACATCACCACGAAGCCGAGCGACGACATCAGGGTCATGCCGCCCATCATCTTCATCAGGATGTTGGTGCCCGGCATGAAGAAGAAGGCGACCGAGCCGACGCTCGCCAGCATCGGCAGCGCCTGCATCAGTGCACTGCCGTCCTTCGCGGTGCGTGCCAGTTCAGGCGGCGGTTCGAGGAACACTTCGCCCGAGGGCACCTGCGGCGGGTGCACCCGTGGCGGCCGCTTCACTATGACAGTACTCAAGCCGCAGCCCTCCCGTGAATTTCCTGTCGTCCCCAACGCCACCTGCGCGGGACGGCGATCCGCGCCGCCGGCAGAGGACGGCGCTTGGCTGTACTCGACGATGCCACGTCGTCCCGACGGTGTCGCGCTGCTCGAATACTAGTCCTGTGCCCACTACTGGTAGGGGCAAGCTCTAGGCTCTGTCTCTGCTACCAGAGCCAAGCTCTAGTGCTCTATCTCTGCTACTAGAGCCAAGCTCTCTAGTGCTCTGTCTCTACTACTAGAGCCAAGCTCTAGTAGTGTGCCACCCACACCAAACAGCCGTGCGTGGACGGGAAGACCGCGCGTGACGGGGTATCGAGGAGGGGCTGCGGTGAGCGGCAGCGGGGTAATGACAGGGTTCTGTCGTATTACGGTGGTTGCGCCGAATGTCCGGGTTGACGTCGCACTGCCCGAAGACGTCCCGTTGGCGGAGCTGCTGCCGGACGTGCTGCGGATGGCCGACCAGTGGCAGAGCGAGGGCGCGCACGCCGGCTTCGTGCTGGCCAGGATGGACGGCGCCGAACTGGACACCGGGATGTCGTTCGCCGCCCAGGGCGTGCGCAACGGCGACCTGCTGTACCTGCGCCCGGCCACCGAGACGCTGCCGCCGCCGGTCTACGACGACGTCGTGGACGCGATCGCGCAGAGCGTGTCGGACAACACCCGGATGTGGGGCGCGCGCAACTTCCGCCAGATCGGCCTGACCGGCGGCGCGGTACTGCTCGGCCTCGGCGTCTGGGTGCTGTGGACCTCGGACGACCCGCACGGCATGCCGGCCTTCGTCGCCGGTGTCATGGCCCTGCTCCTCACCGTCTTCGGCGGCCTGCGCTCGCGCGTGTACGGCGACCACGTCGGCGGCGCGGTCCTCGGCGGCGCCGCGGTGCCGTACGCGTTCCTGGCCGGGCTCGGCATCCTGCCGATCGACCACGGCGCCTGGCTCGGCCGCTCGCACTTCATCGTCGGCTGCTCGGTCGTGCTGGTGCTCGCCGTGATCGGCGCGATCCTGCAGGAGGAGCACGACGAGGCGT
The DNA here is from genome assembly GCA_050725375.1 of Actinocrinis sp. GTDB lineage: Bacteria > Actinomycetota > Actinomycetes > Streptomycetales > Catenulisporaceae > Actinocrinis. The sequence goes on from JBOHCW010000394.1 coordinate 11,624, forward strand.
ACCTCGCCGCCGCCATCGCCGCGGCGGTCGGCGCGGTGGCCGGGGCGG
>JBOHCW010000395.1:0-5709 GCA_050725375.1 Actinocrinis sp.
GATGCTCTTATGGATGTCAAGCGGCCAGGGTGAGGCGTTCGCGGCTGGCGGATGAGGTGGTGAGGACCTGGTAGATCTCGCGGGCGACATACCGCTTGAGGCAGCGGATGATCTCCTTCTTCGAGAGTCCTTCCTTTGTCCTGCGTTCCATGTACTGCCGCGTGCGTTCATCCCAGCGCAGGCGGCACAGCACGATGCGGTAAAGGGCCGAGTTGGCCGCCCGGTCGCCGCCGCGGTTGAGGCGGTGTCGGTTGGTCTTGCCGGAGGAGGCCGGTAGCGGGGCTGCGCCGCAGAGCATGGCGAAGGTGGCTTCGGAGCGTAGGCGTTCGGGGTTCTCGCCTGCGGTGACCAGCAGTTGTCCGGCGACGTCGGGACCCACGCCGTTGAGGCATAGCAGGGCCGGGGCGATCTGCCCGACCAGCGGGATGATCAGCGCGTCGAGTTCGTCGATCTCCTGGCTTAGGCGCTGGTGGCGCCGGGCCAGGGTCCGTAGTGCGAGTTTGGTCGCGACCAGCGGCTGCCCGGCTTGTGCGACATCTGGCCGCCAGGCCGCGCACACGGCGATCAGCCGCCGGTCGCCCAGCTCGCGCAGCGTCGCGCGCAGTTGCTCCGGGGCGGTGATGGTCAGTGTTTTGATCTGCCGGGCGACGGTGGCGCGGTGCTGCACGGCGCTGCGACGGACCACGCGCAGCGTGCGCAGGGCCTCGATGCGTCCGTTGTGGCGCTTAGGTATCCCGGTACGCCGTCCCGCCAGGGCCGCGCGGGCAGCTGCCTCGGCGTCGACCGGGTCGGACTTGCCCTGCCAGCGGCGGGTCTTGCGGTCCGGGCGGTCGATCTCGACCACCGGCACGTGCTGTTCGCGCAGGTATTCGGCCAGTCCGGCGCCGTAGGCGCCGGTGCCCTCTACTCCGACCAGCGCCAGGGCGCCGAAGGAGCGCAGCCAGCCGAGCAGCGCGCGGTAGCCGGCCGCGCATGCGTCGAACTGTTCGCCGCCCAGGACCCTGCCGGCGAGGTCGACGGCCGCCGCGGTGTGGGTGTCCTTGTGGGTGTCCACACCGCCGGTGACCTCGACGGGCTGCTGTGCGATGGTGGTCATGACCGTCCTTTCCACTGGCCTGCCAGGGGCGGCAGCCACCGACCAGGCGGGCGGACAAGACAGTGATGGGGCCTTTGGCCAGGCTCTTATGAAGTCACGCAGGCCGGTGCGGTGGATGCACACGAGTGGCTCCCGGCCGGGGTCGACAGATCCCGTTGAGGACCCGAGGTCAGTCAGGCGGTGAGTCAGACCCCGTCGGGAGACACTCACACACATCATCACTGTCAGGCGGCGGACGGGGACGCGGCGGGCCTCAGGACGCGGGGGACGTCCGACAGGCCGCGTACGGCGCCGGTCGCGTCGGGCAGCCAGAGGCGCGCGGTTCGGGGGCGGCCCGCGGTGGCGCGGCCCTGGGCCACGACGGTGGCGCGGCCGCCGGTCAGGTGGCCGGTGCCGGCGGTCGGGCCGGTGCCGTCGAGGCCGGTCCAGTCGGTGTGTGCCACGCGCAGGGTCAGCCGGGCGCTCGGCCAGCCGCCGAGTACGAGCAGTGCCGCGCTGTGCCTGGTCCCGGCGGAGCGGCCCTGGCGCAGCCGGGCGTCGATCCGCCGGGCGGTCTCGGCGCGGACCGGGGCGGCAGGGCGGGTCAGCAGCAGGTCCATCCCGTCGGCGAGGGTCGCCAGCACCTCGGCCCAGCGCTCGCCGGGTTCGGGGACCAGCAGCAGCCGCTCCAGCGCGGATTCGCGGACGGCGGCGGGGCGCAGCATGCCGAGCAGCGCGGCGACGCTCAGTTCCGGGACGCCGACCACGGCGCACCACAGACCCGACTTCAGCGCCTCGGCGAGCAGCGCCAGGGGCAGGTAGTCGGGGCCGTGGTTCACGTTCCGGCTGGACAGCGCGGCGGTCTCGCCCCGGCGCAGGCCGCCGGGCAGCAGGCCGATCAGCGGTTCGGGAACGGGGATGGAGTCGGAGTCGGAGTCGGGCGCGACGACGGCTGCACCCGCCGACGCCGCGCCCGCGCCCTTACCCGGGCCCGCCCTGAGCCCCGCGCCGGGGGCGGGCCCGCTGACGACCGCTTCGGCTGAAAGCCGCTCCACCGCGTCCGCCAGGGCAGCCGTCCGCTCGTCCGCAGTGCGGCGCTGTCCGCGCTGCTCAGCGGGACGCTGTTCGAACATTTGAACGAGTGGCGACATGGCCCAAGTCTGGACCGCTCAAGTGTTCGATGTCAATCGTCTCGCCGGCATGTCGCCCGATCGGAGGAACGGGGGCCGGGGCCGGGGGATCAGCCGACCGTGACCGCGTGTCAAATGGACCCGGAACCGCGCAACCGGGTGGGGAGGGTCGGTGCCGTGGGCCGCAGAGAACCCTTCCGCAGGCCGATCGAACACCCGCTCGACCGGCCGCCACGCGCACCGAAGCCCGCCGAGCTGGACAATCGGTCCAGGTGCGGGGCATAGTTGCGGCGCAGGCAAGTGACGAACCGGTATCACTTGCGGGGTTACCGCTGTGATCTTCGCCCGCATCGCGCTCCACGCGTGGTGCGGGCTGCGTGTTGACAGCGGGCCGCTCGACCCGAGGGCCAGGTTGGTTGACAGTGACCAGTGACGTGCACGTTACCGACGCGCCGATGGAGGCCGACCCCGAAGAAGGCGGGCCGCGGGCACCCGGCCGCACCGTCGCCGGGGAGCCGCTGAGGCGCTTCGTGTGGGTCACGCTGGGCTTCCTGGCCTTCGCGGCGGCGCTGGTGCTGCTCGCGGTGGCGCGCGCCCCGCAGCTCTCGCCGGTGGACGAGCCCTCGCACGCGGACTACGCGTATCAGATCTCGCACGGAAGCATCCCCGCGAAGGGCGGGCTGTACACCGCGGAGATCCGCTACGAGTGGTCCTGCCACGGCCTGGGCGACGCGCCGAACACGCACTGCACCGCGGACAGATCCTTCGCGGCCGGCCTGCAGAACTACACCTTCGGCGATCCGCCGCTCTACTACCTGACCACCGGGCTGGTCGCCCGCGCGCTGGTCCTGCTGACCTCGCACGACCACGCTTTCATCACGCTGGGCCGCTGTGTCGGGGTGGCCTGGCTGTCCGGCGCGATGCTGGTGCTGTACCTCGCGCTGCGCCGGTTCCGGGTCCGCTGGCAGATCGCCGCGGCGGCCGGCGTGCTGCTGCCGCTGTGCCCCGGCGTTTTGGCCGCCTCAAGCACGATGACCAGCGACGCTCCGGCGGCGCTGGCGGGCGCGGCGGCGCTGTTCGTGCTGGCGCGCATCACGGTCGAACACCGGACGGGCTGGGTCCTGCCGGCCGTGGTGGCCGTGCTGAGCACGGCGACCAAGGTGCTCAGCGGGATGCCGATGCTGGCGGTCGCGGGCGTGGCCGCGTTCATGGCCGTCGCGGCGTGGCGGCGTGCGGACCGGCGCGGGGCGTACCGGCTGGCCGGGGTGAGCGGGGCGATTCTGGTCGGGTTCGGGCTGGTCTACTTCGTCTGGGCGAGGTTCCAGGCCGGGCGGGGCATGGTCGACTGGGTCAACCCGAACAAGAACAACTCCCTGCCGCTGACCGGTTCGAAGGCGGGCGACCTGCTGAGCAACCTGTTCGGCATGTTCCAGCACCTGACCAACAACTACTACCTGGCGCCGCCGATCAACGGCGAGAGCCTGTCGATCTGGGCCACTCTGCTCGGGGTGGTGCTCGCCGCCGCGCCGCTGCTGGTGATGGCGGTCAGCCGGGCGCGCTCGTGGGGCTGGTCGCTCGGCGTGGCGACGTTCGTCGGCATCACCGCGATCGCGCTGGCGGTCGAGTATCAGGTCTATGCGGAGAACCACGGGTTCTTCGCCATGGCCGCGGCGCGTTACGCGATCAGTTTCCTGCCGTGGGCGATCGCCTGCCTCGCGGTCGTGGCCGCACGCCGCCGTCTGATGAAGAGCAGCCTCGTCTTCGTGGGTGTCGGGGCCGCCGTGCTGATCCTCGCCGAGGCGGGGCTGTTCACCCTGGGGCCGGCACTGGTCGGGACGCCTTCGGTCCTCATCGGGTAGCGTTCCGCTCGCCGACCGGTTCCGCTCGCCGTGCTCAGAGTCGTCGATAGCTGAGACCTGATGAAGTCCGCTCGCGGACCGGTGTGCGCGCATCCCGGACGACCGGCACGGGTGTGAGGATGCGGGTGTGGCATCCAGCGCTCTCGCACCGACCCTCCGTACGCCGCAGGTCCCGGCCGAGCTGCTGACGGCCTGCCGGGATCTGGCCGCGCGGTACCGCGGAACCTTCTCGCCGGAGACCGTGCTGCGTGCGGTGCACGAGACCTGTCAGCTGTTCGCGGCCGTCATGACGCCGAGTCCTGACACGGTCGCCCACGTGATCCGGTTCGCGGCGGACTGGCTCGCCGACGCCGCGGCCGGGTGTGGACGCGAACACGGCGGCACCGGCCTGCCGCGCGTGCTGTTCGTGTGTTCACACGGCGCCGGCCGCGCACAGTTGGCGGCGACCGCGCTGCGCCGCCGCGCCGACGAACGCGGAATCGCCGTACACGCCGTACAGGCTCAGCGGCATCCGCGCGCGCCGATGGACGACCTTGTGCGGTCCGCGGACGTCGTCATCACGCTGGGCTGCGGTGACATCTGCCCGGTCTACCTCGGCCGGCGCTACCTCGACTGGCCGATCCCGATGTGGCGGACCGCTGCGCCGCAGACCACTGACATCGCCGCGCCGCGGTGGGTGCGGGACCTGATCGTCGAGCACGTAGACGGCCTGCTCGCCGACCTCGCGGCGGGCCGCGGCCGTGCCGAGAGCGGTGAATCGACCGCCTCGTCACGGTCGCGGCTGAACTGACGGCGGCCCAAGGCCATGCAGTTCAAGACCGCAGCGCGGCCTCCAGCGCACGGGCCATCGCGGCCTCGCCCAGCGCGTTCGGGTGGAACGGCGCGGCGGGCGCGAGCGGCACGATGCCCTCGATCCACTTGGTGCCGGGCAGCTGGCAGACATCGTGGCCGATCGTCGGCGTGTAGGTGTCCACATACTGTGCGCCGTTCGACGCCGCGGCGGCGGCCAGCATCGCGTTGAGCCGCTTCTCGGTCGACCGCAGATACGACACGTCGCCGTACGCGATCGGCTGGAGCGGCCAGCAGCCGTTATTGTGCTCCGGCAGTATGTCCGGGTATCCGACCACGACGACCCTCGCCTGCGGGGCGCGCTGGTGGACCGCCTGCAGGACCGCGGCGACCTTCGGTTCGGTCGCGTTGATCAGCGCGGCCAGCTGGTCGGTGCCGCCGGCGGTGTAGTGCGCGGTGCACGGCGAGCCGAACGGGTTGGTCAGGCTCTCGGCGGCGCAGGTCAGGATGATGTTCACGAAGCCGATGTCGTTGCCGCCGATGCCGAGGGTCACCAGCCGGTCGGCGCCGGTCACCGCGTTCAGCTGCGGGGCGTTGACGGTGATCGGGCCGTCCAGCTGAGCGTGCGTCATCTCGACGGTGGTCGCGCCGGAACAGCTGGCGTCGGCCAGCGAGGACGAGCCGATCGCGGCGGCGGTCAGCGACGGGTAGTCGTGGTCGGAGCGCAGGCAGCCGAGGTTCACCTGGCCGGGGATGAGCGGTCCGGCCACGTACGAGTCGCCGAGCGAGACGTATGGGCCGGTCGGTGCGGCGGCGTGGGCGGCGGTCGCGGTCGTCGCGGCGAGCAGCAGCGCGC
>JBOHCW010000396.1:0-14760 GCA_050725375.1 Actinocrinis sp.
GCGCGGTGAAAAGCAGTCGCTGCTGCCCAAGGTGCCAGTGCAGAAGGCGGCGGCTGTTCAAAAGGCGATCGCGGCGCGCGTTAAGCCAGACAAGGCGCTTAAGGCGGTGCGCGACACAGTCGCGGACTCGTCGCTGAAGAGCCTTTGGAAGCGGCCGCCGAAGAGCGAGTCGACGCAGCGTGGGACGGCGAAGGCCGAGCTGACGCAGAGTGAGATCTCGAAGGCTGAGCTCTCGAAGGCTGAGACCGCGACGAGCACGTTGGCGGCGGCTGCGGGTGTGATTTCGCCTACACCTGATAGCGCGTCAGCTGCCAAGGCCGTGGCGCCAACGACTGAACCTATTGAGTCGCCGAAGCCGGTCGAAGCGCCCGGTGGCGCGGCTAAGAGTGCACCGGCCAAGCGTGCACCGGCTAAGAAGCCGAAGGGCGCGCGGCCGGTCCCCGCGGTTGACGCGCCGACCATGTCGATCCCCAAGGTCATCACGCCGGGCGCGGACGCGCCGACGATCTCGATCCCGAGGGTGCCGGAGCCGGTGACCGAGACGATCGCGAAGGTGCGGGTGCCGGTCCCGCGCCGGCATTACTTCCGTGAGCTGCGCCGTGCCCGCGACCATGGCCTGTCGCTGTTCGAGCAGGCGGCGGACGACCAGGAATGGGAGTACGACGATGAGTCCTGAGAGCATCGGCTCTCCGAGCGGGGGGACTCTGGTCGAGAAGGTCGCGCGGGTGCTGAGCCGTGCCACCGGCGGCACCTGCGAAGTGCAGGACAACTTCGGCCGCCCGAGCGCGCTCGTGCCCGCCGAACGATGGATCGACGCGCTGACGGCCGCGCGTGACGAGCTGGGCGCGACGTTCTTCGACTGGCTGACCGGCGTGGACGAGCTGGAGAACGGCTACACGATCGCCGCCTTCGTGTGCGCGCCGACGAACGGTTCCGACGCGACGTCGAGCACGTCGCGGATCGATCCCGGCGCGTCGGCGCGGCTTAAGCGCGGCGAAGGACTTCTGCTCAAGACTCTGGTACCGCGGGACAAGGCCGAGCTGCCGACGGCCACCACCGTCTATCGCGGCGCGAACTGGCACGAGAGGGAAACCTTCGAGATGTTCGGCGTGGAGTTCACCGGACATCCCGACCTGAAGCCGCTGCTGCTGCCGGACGGCTTCGAGGGGCATCCGCTGCGTAAGGACTTCATCCTGGCCTCCCGGGTCGCCAAGGCCTGGCCGGGCGCGAAGGAACCGGGTGAGTCGGACCGCGAGCACGCGCGCGCGGCCTCGCCGGGACGGCGCCGGATGCTGCCGCCGGGCGTGCCCGGCGAGGAGTGGCTCAAGCCGCTGCCGGCGGCCGGCGCGAAGTCAGCCAATAAGGCCGCTGATGAGTCGATTGATACGACCGCGCCTGCTGAATCGCCGTCAGACGCCGCCCCGAAGCCGCCGGGCCCGGCGGGGGAAGGCGGCGAGGGCTGATGGGATCCACCGCGCACTGGTGGCTCGAAGTCGTCCTGCGGCTGGTCGTCATCCTCGGCTTCTTCCTGGTCGTGCCGCTGCTGGTCGGCCAGATGGAGCACAAGGCGATGGCCCACATGCAGGGCCGGCTCGGCCCGATGGAGGCCGGCGGCTTCCACGGCTGGGCGCAGCTGGTCGCCGACGGCGTGAAGTTCGCGCAGAAGGAGTCGATCGTCCCGGCCGACGCCGACCGCACCGTCTTCCAGCTCGCACCGGCCGTCGCGCTGCTGCCCTACCTGGTCGCGCTGGTCGTGGTGCCGATCGGGCCGGGCACCCAGGTCGGCCTGGCCCTCGACCTCGGGCTGTTCTTCGTGCTCGCGGTCATGGGCGTGGGCGTGCTCGGCACCCTGATGGGCGGCTGGGCCAGCGCCAACAAGTACTCGCTGCTCGGCGGCATCCGCACCGCGGCGCAGCTGATGGCGTACGAGCTGCCGATGCTGCTGGCCGCCGCGTCGGTCGGCATGGCGGCCGGAACGCTCTCGCTCGGCGGCATCGTGGACAAGTGGCAGTGGTGGTGGCTGCCCTGGCAGCTGATCGGCGCGTTCGTGTTCTTCGTCTCCGGACTGGCCGAGCTGCAGCGCCCGCCCTTCGACATGCCGGTGGCCGACTCGGAGATCATCTTCGGCGCGTACACCGAGTACACCGGCCTGCGCTTCGCCTTCTTCCTGCTGGCCGAGTACGCCGGCATCGTGCTGCTCTGCCTGCTGACCACGGTGCTGTTCCTCGGCGGCTGGCACGGCCCGTTCTCGGCCGATCTCGGCTGGCTGTGGACCATGGTCAAGACGCTCATCCTGTCCTTCGTGGTGATCTGGCTGCGCGTCAGCTATCCGCGACTGCGCGAGGACCAGCTCCAGCGGTTCGCCTGGACCGCGCTGATCCCGCTGTCCTTGGCTCAACTCGCGATCACCGGGGTGGTGAGGGTGCTGTGACCGCTGAACCCGCGCAGGACAACGGAAAGCAGGGCCGCTCCGACCGCGAGCTGCCCGGCGTCGGCCTGGTCAAGGGGTTGGCGACGACCTTCAAGACCATGACGCACAAGGCGCACACGGTCCAGTACCCGGACCAGGAGCCCGCGCTGCCCCCGCGCTCCCGCGGCGTGATCGCGCTGCTGGAGGAGAACTGCACGGTCTGCATGCTGTGCGCGCGCGAGTGCCCCGACTGGTGCATCTACATCGACTCGCACAAGGAGACCGTCCCGGCCCCGCCCGGCGGCGGCCGCGACCGCACCCGCAACGTGCTCGACCGGTTCGCCATCGACTTCTCGCTGTGCATGTACTGCGGGATCTGCGTCGAGGTCTGCCCGTTCGACGCGCTCGAATGGTCGCCCGAGTTCGAGTATGCCGAGTACGACATCAAGGACATGCTGCACGAGAAGGAGCGGCTGGGCGAGTGGTTCGAGACCGTCCCGGCACCGGTCGCGCTCGACCCGGCGGCCGAGGACCCGAAGGAGATCGCGCTCGCGCAGAAGACGGCTGACAAGCTGCTGGCCGCGCAGAAGGCGGCGCAGATAGTCGCGCTGGCCGACGGGCCGGCGGCTGCCGAGGGTGCTGACAGTGCAGAGCGTGCTGACAGTGCAGAGCGTGCTGACGGCGCATCAGGCAGCGGCGGCGTCCAGGCGGAGGGCGACGGGTGAACACGCACTCGTACCTGTCGCCCACCGGCATCGAGATCGCCTTCGTCCTGATCGGCCTGATGGTGCTCGCCTCGGGCCTGCTCGTGGTGACGGTGCAGAACCTGGTGCACGCCGCGCTGTGGCTCGTGGTCTGCCTCGGCGGGGTGGCCGGCGAGTACCTGCTGCTCGGGGCGCAACTGGTCGCCTGGGTGCAGATCCTGATCTACGTCGGCGCGATCGTGGTGCTGCTGCTGTTCGGGCTGGTGCTCACCCGCGCGCCGATCGGGCCGACCGACGAGCTGGACGTCAAGTTCAAGCTGCCCGCGGTCGTGGTCGGGCTCGGCGCGGCGGGCGTGCTGGTCACGGTCCTGATCGACGCGTACCGCAACACCTGGTTCGACCCGCGGGGAGCGCTGAGCCAGGGCACCGCGGCCGCCAACGGGACCGCGCTGTTCAAGTACTGGGTGCTGCCCTTCGAAACGCTGTCCGTGCTGCTGCTCGCCGCCCTCGTCGCGGCGATCGTGATCTCCCGCCGCGACACCGCCGGACTCGACGACGGCGCACTCGACGACCCGGAGCCCGGCTCCGTGCCCGAGCCACAGAACGGAGCAGGTGCCTGATGCACGCCGTGTACCCGCTGCTGCTCGGCGCGCTGCTGTTCGCCATCGGCCTCTACGGGGTCCTGGTGCGCCGCAATGCCATCACGGTCCTGATGGCCATCGAACTGCTGCTCAACGCGGTCACGATCAACCTGGTCGCCTTCGGCTCGATGCTGCGCGACCGCTTCGACATCGGACAGGTCTTCACCCTGTTCGTGATCACCATCGCGGCCGCCGAGACCGGCCTGGGCCTGGCCATCGTGCTGATGATCTTCCGGCAGCGCGGCAGCGCCGACATCGACGGCCAGCGCGTGCTCGCCGAACCGCTGCGCGGCCCCTCCGACGAGACCGCGCCGCAGCCGGCGGAGGCCGCCCGGTGAACCTCTTCGCAGCCCTCACCATCGCGCTGCCCGCGCTCGGCTCGGCGATCACCTTCGCCGGCGGGCGCGACCTGCGGCACGCGCGCTTCTGGTCGGTCGCGCCGATCGCGGTCGCCCTGTTCACGTCCCTGGTCGTGCAGGTATCGCACGGCGGCGGCGGGACCTCGACGTCGGTCACCGAGCTCGCCCCGGCCGGCTCGCTGACCATCTGGCTCGGCACGCGGGTGACCGGGCTGTCCGCGCTGGTCGGCATCCTGGTGACCGTCGTCGCCCTCTGCGTCCAGGTCTTCTCGCTCTCGTACATGCGGCACGAGAAGCGCTACCCGACCTACGCCGCGCTGATCTCGCTGTTCACCGCCGCGATGCTGCTGGTGGTCTACTCGGCCGACCTGGTCGTCCTCCTGGTCGGCTGGGAGGTCATGGGCGCCTGCTCCTACTTCCTGATCGGCCACTACTGGGACCGGGCCGAAGCGCGCTCCGGCTCGATCAAGGCCTTCCTGGTCACCAAGGCCGGCGACGTGCCGTTCCTGTTCGGCATCGCCGCGCTCGGCATCCGGGTCGGCAGCTTCCGGATCGACGACGTACTGCACTACGTCGCGCTCAACGGCCTGCCATACGCGCCGCTGATCGGCGTGCTGCTGCTGTGCGGCGTGGTCGGCAAGTCGGCGCAGTTCCCGCTGCACACCTGGCTTCCGGACGCCATGGCCGGCCCGACCCCGATCAGCGCGCTGATCCACGCCGCGACGATGGTCGCCGCCGGGATCTACTTCGTCGCCGAGCTGTACCCGGTCTTCCTGGTCTCGCCCGGTGTGCTCACGCTGATGGCCGTGATCGCCGCGATCAGCATGCTGGGCGCGGCCTTCGCCGCCTTCGCGCAGACCGACATCAAGAAGGTGCTGGCGTACTCGACGGTCAGCCAGCTCGCCTACATGCTCGGCGGGCTGGCGGTCGGCGGACGCTCCGCGGCGGTCTTCCACCTGATCACACACGGCGCGTTCAAGGCCCTGCTGTTTCTGGCCGCCGGTGTGATAATCCACCGCGTCGGGTCGAACGAGCTGTCCGCGATGGGCGGGCTACGGCACCGGATGCCGTGGACCTACCGCACGATGACGGTCGGCCTGGCCGCGCTGGTCGGCGTGCCGCTGCTGTCCGGCTGGTTCTCCAAGGAGGCCATCCTCGGCGCCGCGTACGACACGAGCGGCCAGTTCGCCGCCGCGGGCCTGATCGTGCTGGTCTCCGGGCTGATCACGGTCGGGCTGACCGCCGCGTACGCGACCCGCCTCTGGCTCAAGATGTTCTGGGGTCCGTTCCCGGACGCCTCGCCCGACGACCACCGGGTCGAGGCCCCGCAGACCGAACTGGTCCCCCTGCTGGTGCTCTCGGTACCGACCGCGCTGCTCGGCTTCGTCGCGCTCGGCGGCGGCGCCTTCGGCTCGTGGATCGGCGACGCGTTCGGCCAGGCCGTCCCGGCGCTCGCCGCGGCCGACCTGCGGCCGGCGGGCATCACCTCGGCCCTGTCCTTCGTGGCGACCGTGCTCGGCGCGGGCGGCGTCTGGTTCCTGTGGCAGCGCGACCCGGCGGGTGACCCGGCCGACGTCCTCGGGCCGTGGCGCGAGACCGCGCTGTACGCGCTGTACCTCGACGACGTGCAGGACCTGATCGTGGTCCAACCCGCTCGCGCGCTGGCCCGGATGGTGGCCTTCCTGGACACCGAGGTGGTCGACGCGTACGTGCGCGGCGCCGGGATCGGCACCCGCTCGCTCGGCGGCCTGCTGCGAAGAATCCAGAACGGCAACATCCAGCTGTACCTGACCGCACTGTTCACCGGAGTGATCGTCATCGCCGCTGCCATGGTCATCTTCGCGGGGCACGGCGCGGGGGCGGTGCGCTGATGGCCACGCTGCTCGTCCTGCTGCTCATCGTGCCCGCCGCCGGGCTGCTCGCCATGTACGCCGTCCCGGCGAGAATGGCCGCGGGGATCGGCGCCATCACCGGCGTGGTCGTCTTCGTGCTCTCCCTGGTCCTGCTGCCGCTGTTCGACTACGACCACGCGAACGTGATGCAGGGTCAGCTGAACGCGTCGTGGGTGCCGGCTTTCGACCTGCGCTTCCACCTCGGCGTCGACGGCATCTCGTTCCCGCTGCTGCTGCTGACCACGCTGCTGACCGCGCTGTGCCTGATCTACGCGGCGCGCACGACCACGCGCGACGAGTCTGGGCGCACCTTCACGGCGCTGATCCTGCTGCTGGAGATCGGCATGGTCGGCACCTTCGTGGCGCTGGACCTGCTGCTGTTCTTCCTGTTCTTCGAAGTCGTGCTGCTGCCGATGTACGCGCTGATCCACGGCTGGGGCACCGGCGAGCGGCGCAGGGCGGCGAACAAGTTCATCCTGTACACGCTGCTCGGCTCGGCCCTGATGCTGCTCGGCTTCCTGCTGATCCACAGCAAGACCGGCACCTTCGACATGGTGCTGCTGGCGCAGCGGCACGGACTCGGGATGACCCTCGGCGTGCAGGAGCTGGCGTTCCTGCTGGCCGGTCTCGGTTTCGCGATCAAGACGCCGATGTGGCCACTGCACACCTGGCTGCCTGACGCGCACACGTCCGCACCGACCGTCGGCTCGGTGCTGCTGGCCGGCGTGCTGCTGAAGATGGGCACGTACGGCTTCATCCGGATCGGCGCCGGGATGCTGCCGCAGGGCGCGCACCAGTTCGCGTTCGCCTTAGGCTCGTTCGGCACCGTCGGCATCGTGTACGGCGCGTTCGCGTGTATGGCGCAGGTGCGGCGCGGCGGCGATCTCAAGCGTCTGATCGCGTACTCGTCGGTCGGCCACATGGGCTTCGTGCTGCTCGGTATCGCGACGCTCACACGCATCGGCGTGGACGGCGCGCTGTTCGCCTCAGTCGCGCACGGCCTGATCACCGGCCTGCTGTTCTTCATCGCAGGCGGCTTCAAAGAGCGGATCGGCACGACCGACCTGTACGCGATCGGCCGCGGCATCTACGAGCGGGCCCGGCGTTACGGGGTGCTGATCGTGTTCGCCGCGATGGCCTCGCTCGGACTGCCGGGCCTGGCCGGATTCTGGGGCGAGCTGTACACGATCATCGGCGCCGTGAAACCGGCCGACGGACTGACCCCGACCGGATTCCACATCCTGATGGTCTTCGCGGGCATCGGCATGCTCGCCACCGCGACCTACCTGCTGCTGGTCGTGCGCCGGCTGTGCATGGGTTCGGCCGCGGCGCCGAACGGCACCGCGCGCTACGAACCGATGATCGACCTGACCGGCCGTGAGATCGTCAGCTGGACGCCGCTGGCCGGGCTGACCCTGGTGGCCGGCCTGTGGCCCGCGGTGGTGCTGGCCCTGGCCGACCCGGCCGTCCGCCAACTGCTCGGAGGGGCGCGCTGAGATGGGCCTGGCAATCATCCCGATCCAGACGATCGACTACGTCGCGCTGCTGCCGGTCTTCCTGGTGGCCGGCGGCGCGCTCGCCGTCCTCGTCGCGGACCTGTTCCTGCCCGAGGCGCGCAAGCGGTGGCTGTCCTGGGCGACGGTCGCCGTGCTGGTCGCGGCACTGGTCGCCGAGACCGTGCTGTGGACCTCGCGGCACGGCGACCTGCCGCGCCAGACCTTCTGCCTGCCGCAGTATGCGTGCTCGTACTCGGTCGACGCGTTCTCGCTCACGCTGCAGACCCTCGCCGTGGCCGCGACGCTGCTGGTCGTGCTGATGGCGCCGCGCCGGTTCAAGGTCCCGTTCGGCGAGTACCACTTCCTGCTGCTGTGCTCGCTGGCCGGCGCGCTGGTGCTCGTGGCCGCGCGCGACTTCGTGACCATCACGGTCGGGCTGGAGACGCTCTCGCTGCCCGCCTTCGCCCTGGTCGGCTTCGGCCGCCGGGCCGGCGGCGAGGCGGCGCTGAAGTTCTTCCTGATGTCGATCGCCTCGACCGCGGTGATGCTGTTCGGCATCTCGCTGATCTACGGCACGACCGGCACGGTGTTCTTCGGGCAGGTCAGCGCCGGCCTGGCCAAGGTCTCGGCGGCCGGCGGCCCGCAGGCGTCGGTCGCGGTGACCGGGATCGTGCTGACGCTGGCCGGCTTCGCCTTCAAGGTCTCCGCGGTGCCCTTCCACTTCTGGACGCCGGAGGTCTACGCCGGTTCGCCGATCCCGGTCGCCGCGTTCCTGTCGGTGGTCTCCAAGGCGGCCGGGTTCGGTGGGCTGATCCTGACCGTGGAGCTGGCGTTCCGTCCGTACCTGCACTCGGTCGGGCTGCTGATCGGCGTGCTCGCGGCCGTGACCATGACGCTCGGCAACGTGGTCGCGCTGCGCCAGCGCTCCGCGGTCCGACTGCTGGCCTGGTCCTCGATCGCGCAGGCCGGTTACGTGATGGTGCCGCTCGCGGTGAGCCGGGGGACCGAGAACCCGATCGCGTCGTCGGTCGCGTACCTCGTGCTGTACGCGGTGATGAACCTCGGCGCCTTCGGCGTCGTCGGCGCCCTGTTCGGTGACGACTCCGCCGTCGCGCGGGACGCACGGCAGCCGTCCGGCGGCGAGTTGGCCGCGTATCGCGGGCTGTTCCGCGAGCGGCCGCGCTCGGCGCTGGCGCTGGCGTTCTTCCTGCTGTGCCTGGCCGGGCTGCCGCCGGGCGTGATGGGGCTGTTCGCGAAGGTGGCCGTGTTCAAGGCCGCGATCGGCGGCGATCTGGTCTGGCTGGCGGTGATCATGGCCGTGAACGTCGTCATCGCGCTCTACTACTACCTGCGCTGGGCGGCGGTGCTGTTCGACGTCGCGCTGTTCCAGGCGCCGTTCCTCGGCGCGCCCGCGCTCACCGTCGTGGAAGGCGGGCCGGCGCTGCCGAGGCCGCAGGCAGTCACGGCGCTGGCGCCGAGGCTGGCGGTCGGGGCCGCGTTCGCCGCGGCTGTCGTATTCTCGTTCTGGCCCAACCCCGCGTTGGACGCCGTCGCCCACTGGTGGTGATGGCGTGGTCTCCGCGCGTGGCCTGCGCGGGAACGGTCGTGATCGTCCGTTCGTTGGACGGGATGTATCGGTTCGGGACCTTGGCGGATACTCCAAACGATGAACAACCATCCTGTGCGTCACAACGGGGCGAGGACCGCCGCGCTGCTCGTCTTGCTGAGCGCGTTGCTGCTCGCCGTGGGCGGCATGGCCGACGGCCGTGCCGGGCTTCTGCTCGCCCTGGTGATCGCACTGGGGACCAACGGCTTCATCTACTACTCCTGCGACAAGCTGGCGCTGCGCGCGATGCGCGCCCAGCCGGTGAGCGAGCCGCAGGCGCCGGCGATGTACCGCGCCGTGCGCGAGCTGGCCACCGCCGCGCGTCAGCCGATGCCGCGGCTGTACATCTCGCCCACCGACTCGCCCAACGCCTTCGCCACCGGTCGCAACCCGCGCAACGCGGTGGTGTGCTGCACGACCGGCATCCTGCGCATCCTCGACGAGCGCGAGCTGCGCGGGGTGCTCGGGCACGAACTGGCGCACGTCTACAATCGCGACATCCTGGTCTCCTCGGTGGCCGGCGCGATGGCCAGTGTGATCATGTGGTCGGTCAACCTGGCCTGGCTGATCCCGATCGGCCGCACCGACGATGACGGCCCCGGCCTGCCCGGCGTGCTGATGGCGATGTTCCTCGGCCCGCTGGCCGCCACGCTGGTCCAGCTGTCCATCAGCCGCTCGCGCGAGTTCCGCGCGGACGCCACCGGCGCCCGGCTGACCGGCGACCCGCTGGCCCTGGCCTCCGCGCTGTACAAGCTGGAGTACGCGACCTCGCGGATGCCGCTGCCGCGCGAACCGGAGCTGGTCGCGGCCAGCCACCTGATGATCGCCAGCCCCTTCGGCGGCCGGCCGCGCGGCGCGGCCCGGCTGTTCTCCACGCACCCGCCGATGGCCGAACGGATCGCCCGGCTGGAACGGATGGCCGGCCTGCGTTAGGCGGCTGACGGACCAGCAGGCCGGCCCGCGATCAGGCCAGTACGTCGCGCGAGGACAGCCGCGCCCAGGCCGCCGAGCCGAAGACCGCGACGTAGAGCGCCTGGATGAGCAGGTTGTGCACGATGTTCGGCGTGTAGACCGGATCGCGCAGCAGGTCGGCGAACGAGGTCCACTGGTTGGTGAACAGCCAGGGCTGGATCGCGGACAGCTGCGGGATCGACTGCAGGATGCCGGACAGGATGGTCACCCCGACGGTCACCGCCATCGCGGCGATCGCGGTGTCGGTCAGCGTCGAGACGAACAGGCCGATCGCCGCCAGGCCCAGCAGCGAGGCCGCGACCAGCAGCGTGATCAGCACCGCCTTGAGCAGCGCCGCGCCGAACGAGATGGACTCGCCGGACAGCAGGGTCACCGACCCGATCGGGAACAGGATCAGCCCGACCACGAAGGCCGAGAGCGCCACCGTGAACGAGGCGACCAGGCAGAACACCGCGAGCGAGCCGCCCTTGACCGCCAGCAGCCGGTTGCGGCCGACCGGCGCGACCAGCAGGTATCGCAGCGTGCCCTGGCCGGCCTCGCCGGAGATCGCGTCCCCGGCGACCACGCCGAGCGCCAGCGGCAGGAACACCGGCAGCGTGATGGTCAGCGCGCTGAACACCAGGAACAGGCCGTTGTTCGAGACCTGCCCGATGAACCCGCTGCCGCCCGGGTGATTCGTCGTCAGTTTCACGGCGATGCCCAGCGCGATCGGGATCGCGGCCAGCGCGCCGAGCAGTGCGAGGTTCCGGGTGCGCCGGAACATCGTGACCAGCTCGTTCACGGCGAACCCGCCGCGAACGTGGTAACGCGCTCGCGGTGAGGACAAGCGTGCCGCGCCCGAGGGCGCTGTGCTTGAGGCTGCCGTGTCTGAAGTTGTGCTTGAGGACGGCGCGGAGGCGTTCACCTCGCGCTGCACGCCTTCAGCGACAGTCTCCGAGACGCCGCTACTCGGCGACATCGAATCCCTCCCCGGTCAGCGCCACGAAGGCGTCCTCCAGCGACGGCCGCTGGACGCCGAATCCGAAGACGCGCACGCCCGCGGCCACCAGGGCCGCGCAGACCGCGTCGGGCTCCAGGCCCTCGGCGTCGCAGGCCACCGCGCCGTCCTCGCCGCCGATCTCGCTCGCGCCGGCCGCCTTGAGCACGGTCTCGGCCGCCGCCGCGTCCGGCGTGGTCACCACGAGCCGGGCTCGCAGCCCCGCGCCGAGCTCGGCGACGGTGCCCTGGAGGACCAGCCTGCCCTGGCTCATGATCGCCGCGTGCGTACAGACCTGTTCGATCTCGTCCAGCAGGTGCGAGGAGAGGAACACCGTGGTCCCGTCGGCGGCCAGCGTCTTGATCAGCGTTCTGATCTCACGCATGCCCTGCGGGTCGAGCCCGTTGGTCGGCTCGTCCAGCACCAGCAGGTCGCGCGGCTGAAGCAGCGCCGCGGCCAGGCCGAGCCGCTGCTTCATGCCGAGCGAGTACGCCTTGGCCTTCTTGTTCGCCGCGTTCGCCAGCCCGACCCGCTCCAGCGCGGTCCCGATCCGCGCGGCGCGGGTGGCCGGGTCGGCGGCCCGATCGGCCGCGTCGTACCGGGTCAGGTTCTGCCGCCCGGTCAGGTACGGATAGTGCGCCGGACCCTCGATCAGCGCGCCGACCCGGGGCAGCACCTTCCCGCCGCCGCCCGGGATCGGCTCGCCGAACAGTTCGACCCGGCCCGCGGTCGGCGCGATCAGGCCCATCAGCATCCTGATCGTGGTGGTCTTGCCCGAGCCGTTGGGCCCGAGGAACCCGAACACCGCGCCGGGCGGCACGGACAGGTCGAGCCCGTCCACGGCGAGCTGGCCGCCGCGGTAGCGCTTCGACAGTCCGCGGGTCGCGATGGCGGTCACCTACTTCATCCCCCGCGCTGCCGCGTCCGCTTCCAGCACCGAGGGGGTGACCGCGCCGGCGAACAGCCGGCCGTCGTCGGTGATCAGCACGGAAAGGAAGTTCGTGGTGTACAGCTTGCCGCTGCCGAACGCGCCGTGCACGGACTTGCCCGCGCCGATCAGCGTGTTGAGGTAGCTGGAGATGTCGCCGTTGAACAGCCCGGTCGCGTTGCCGCCGTGGCGCGAGCCCTTGCCGGCCGAGCCCCCGGACGACTGCGCCGCGCTGGTCAGGTCGCTGAGGCTGACGCCGTGCAGCTCGACCACGCTGAGCCAGTCCCGGCCGAGCACCTGCGGCTTGAGATCGCCGCCGTTCGACAGCATGCCGCCGTCCTGGGACGGCTGCTTGTTCGCGCCGTTGAGGTCCTTGACGGTCGCGCCCTTGGGAGCGGTGAAGTCGAACTGCGAGTCGCTCGGCGCGGAGAACGAGACCGAGGTGAATCCGAGCTCGAACGCGGGGGTCGTCGACCCGGCGGGGTAGACCGCCAGCTGCAGCGGCGCGCCGTTCTGCGCGTCGATCGCCATGGTGATCCGGCCGATCAGCGAGCCGTGCTGACGCGGCGTCAGCACCAGCGTGTACGCCGCGCGCCCGGCCACCGACTTCGTGCCGTCGACGCTGACGTTCGTGCTCGGGTCGATCGCGGCCAGCAGGCGCTGCGCGGCCTCCTGCGGCGTCAGCGGCGCCTGCGCGAGCCCCTTCGCGTTCGAGCGGGCCTTCTGCAGCTCGGCCTTGGACTTGGCGTCCGTGCCCTTGCCGTCGAGCGTGGCGTGCTCGACGCTGTTGTGCTGGCTGTCGTACAGCCAGACCTGCGTGCCGTTGTGCACGAAGTCGTACTCGGACATCGTGTCCAGCAGGGCGACGCGCTGCTTGTCCGGGCCGTTCGCCGCGACCTGCAGCGTGTGCGTGCCGCTGAACAGCGATAGCGGGTTCGCGCCGCCGGCCAGGTTCGGCAGGGCCGGCAGCCCGAGGTTCGTGGTGAGCGCGACCGTGCCGGAGTACGTGTCGACGTGCGACTGCGTGGCCTTGACCAGTAGGTTCTGCGCGGTGATCGGCGGCAGCGAGGGCGCCGCCGAGGCGAACTGCGGGGCGAGCGCCGCGCCGGCGGCCACGATGGCGACCACCGAGATCGGGGCGATCGCGCGCACCGTGCCGCGCCGTGCCGCGCTGATCGGCGAGCCGCTGATCGGCGATCCGGTGTGATCGCCGCCCCCGATGCCTTCGTCGCCGGCGTCGCCGTTCGAGTTTTCGTGCTCGTGCTGGATCATCTTTGCGGTCACTCCCCGTGGCCATTCGCGGGTTCTGCTGCTTGTACCTCTATGACAGCACTACACGTTCTTCCACGGATCCGCCCTCAGGTGGTTCTTCACGTACTCCTCACGAACGACCCGTCAGCTTGTTCATGCGCCTCAGGACCAGGCGCCGCGTCACCCGCGCGGTTGAGTCGACCACGGATCAGGTCGGCGAGGATCGGCAGTCCGCACACTGCCAGCAGGTAGACCTGGTAGTACAGCCGGTCGAGCTGATTGGTCAACGGGTGCGCCGCCGCGTTCGCCAGCCCGGCCAGCGCCGCCGATCCGGCCACCGCGCCGAGATCGCGCCGATACCGCCACAGCAGGACGGCGCCGAGGACCACCAGCACCGGCACGAGCGGATCGTGCGCGTAATCCTTCGCGGTCTGCGGCCAGTAGTGCCAGTTCAGGGCGAGCCACTTGCCGTAGAGGCCTGACGGAATCGGGCGCTGGAAGTGGTTGCTGAAGGTGTCCTCCAGCGAGTTGCGGAAACCCGGCCAGCCGATGACGACCGGCAGCACCGTCTGCACCACGAACGCGCCCGCGCTGAATGCCGCGAGCACCGCGGCGTTCCGGTTGCGCCACGAGCGGCTGCTCCACGCGAGTACGCCGACCGTGAGCACCAGGCAGCCGGCCTGCACGGAGAACGTCGAATAGCGCACGACGAACCCGCACACGTAAGCGACCGTCGACACGACGAGCCCGAGCCGCGTGCGCCCGCGCAGCAGCAGCATCGCGCCGATCAGCACCGCTATCGTGCACACGAGCGTGGGCGACTCGGTCAGGAACTGCTGCAGCCAGTACCAGGTCGGCAGGATGAAGCACAGCACCATCCCGGACAGCGCCGCGAGCGCGCCGCCGCCGGCCAGCCGGATCAGCAGCAGCACACCCCAGCCGGCCAGCAGCGTGAGCAGGATGCTGAGCAGCGCGAGCCCGTGGGAGAGCCCGAGCCCGGCGACGAACGGCGCCGCGAGCAGCGGATAGCCCGGCCGCGAGTCGAAGATCTCGTTGAACCGCGCCGTGTTCGGCCCGAGCCCGCCCTGCGCCGTCCACGTGCGCAGACAGTCCAGCCGCACCGTGGGCTGCCGCGTCGTGGCGGCGGTCGTGCGCGCGTACTCGGTGCAGTAGTAATCGAGCGCGATCGTCTGCGCGTCGGCGTCGCTCTTGCCGAGGTACCGCTCGATCGACACGACGTATCGATACGAGTCGTTCCACGCCGTGTCGCGGATCTTGTTCTGCGCCAGCAGCATGATCCCGGTGGCGATCACGGACACGATCACCGCCCACGCCAACAACGTGCGCGGCCACCAGCGCCCGCGCGGAGCGGAGCCGCCACCGACAACCGGCTGCGCCCAGCCCACGGCCGGCGTCCCTAACGGCGTGATCGGCGCGTTTACTGCCACATCGTCAGATGCTAACGGTAATTGGTGAATTGCACTGCGAAGTCGAAGTCCTGGCCCTTGAGCAGTGACATGACCGC
>JBOHCW010000397.1:0-22658 GCA_050725375.1 Actinocrinis sp.
CGGCCGAGGCTCCGGCGAAGCCCGCGCGGTCGCGGGCCAAGGCGGCCGCGCCGGCCGCGCCGACCGCCGACGCCGCCGGGCTGTGATCGGCGATCCGGCGGCCGGCGACGGCGGCGCGCCGGACGAGCCCGGCGGGCGGGCCCGGAAGCAGGCTCGGCGCCGGACCGGCGAACACGGCCGGGAACGGCGCCGGGACCACAACGGCGGGCACGGGCAGGACCAGGATGGTCAGCCCGTGCCCGGCACCGAGTCGGACGCGCGGCGGATCGCCCTGGACGCACTGTCCCGGACGGCCCGCACCCGCGGCCAACTGGAGACCCTGCTGCGGCGCAAGGGCGTCGCGCCCGAGGCGGCGGACGCGGTCCTCGACCGTTTCGAGGAGGTCGGGCTGGTCGACGACGTCGGTTACGCCGAGGCGTTCGTCGAGTCGCGGCACCGGATCCGCGGACAGGGCGGCCGTGCGCTGTCCATGGAGCTGCGGCGGCGCGGCGTGGCCGACGAGGTGGTCGCTGACGCGGTCGGTGCGCTTGATCCGGACCGCGAGTTCGAGACGGCGTGCCGCATCGCGCGCGCGAGGTACGACCGGATGCCCGCGGTCGCGCCGGAGGTGAAAGTCCGTCGGCTGGCCGGATTCCTGGCGCGCAAGGGCTACTCGGGCTCGATCGTGTCGCGAGCGGTCAGGCAGGTCGTCGACGCCGCGGCGCGGGACGCCGCGGAGAGTCTTGACGGCTTCGACGCCGACGAGGGGCTGTTCGGCGCGGAAAGCTGACGCTAAGGGGCGTCTTGCCTTGCCTTGCTTGGTTTGGGTGCTTGGGTTTGGGTGTTCCCGACCCACCGGACATAGCGCACCGGACATAGCACACGCAGAGTGCGGTGACGTATGCCCCGAAGCCAACCAAGACGCCTCTAGGCCACGGCCGACGCGGCAGCGCGCTCACGCCACGCGGTCAGCCGGTGGTCCACACGTGCTCGTGCGGGATGACCGCCTTGATGCCCGAGGGCTCGAGGGTTGCGTTGAAGATCGCCTGCCACGTGCCGTCCTTCTCGGCTTTGAGCAGGATGCTGTCGATCTTCGTGCGTAGGGCGTCGTCGCCATAAGGCAGGCCGATGCCGTACAGCTGCGGGGCGGCGGCGTTCGGGACCTCGATGAGGCGCAGTTTGCCCGGATCCTGCGCCGCATAGCCGGCGAGGACCGCGAGGTCGGTGTAGACGCCGTCCACCTGATTGCTTTCAAGGGCCGTGACGCACTCCGAGTACGTGTCGCGGGACTTCGACTGGGCGCTGGTCAGCTGGCTTATCTGGTTGTACGACGTGGAGGCCGAGATCGAGCAGACGCTGTTGGCCGAGGTGAGCGAATTCATGCTGGTCACGCCGCGCTGGTTCGTGCGCAGCAGCAGGCCCTCGATCGTCTCGAAGTACGGGCCGGCGAAGTAGACCTCCTTGGCGCGGCTCGACGTGTACGAGTACGACGCGACCACCAGGTCGACCGAGCCGTTCTGCAGCGCGTTCTCCCGGTTGGCCGAGGTCACCGGCACGAACTGGATCTGGGCGCGGCTGAAGCCCAGCCCGGCGGCGATCATCTCGGCGATCTCGACGTCGAAGCCGGAGTACGACTTCGAGCCCTCGTCGTAGTAGCCCAGGCCCGGCTGGTCGTCCTTGACCCCGATGACGATCCGGCGCGCGCCCTGGTCGCGCGTGGACATCCGCTGGAAGGTCGCCGAGCCGGCCAGCTTGACGTCCGCGGCGACCGGGAAGTCGCCCGTCGCGGCCACCGGCGAGATCGTGACACAGCCGCCGGCCCCCGCCACGACCCCCAGCGCCAAGACCAATGCCAGCAATCCCCGTCGTCGCACGTCCGTCCGCCCCTCGTCCCGGTGCCGCCCCGATTCTTCCCGGTGTCGAAAGGTAGCGCTTGTCAGGCTTATTCGTCACCACGGCGCATAACGGTCGGGTAACGGGGGGTGTTTCACGGCGCCGTGTGACGCTCGCGGACCCGGCCCGGCGCCACTCGGGACCGACTCTCGCGCCGGGCGTGGCAAAATGCCAGGAGGTGGTCGCGCGGGCGCGGGACCCCGCCGGTGCCGCGCTGGACCGCTCCGGCCGCGGCGAACCTCGGATTGGGTGGTATTTCCCCGAGATGTCCTCAACCAGGAAGTACGAGATCGTCACGTACGGCTGCCAGATGAACGTGCACGACTCGGAACGGCTCTCCGGCCTGCTGGAGAGCGCGGGCTACGAGCGTGCCGATCAGGGCGATGCCGCCGACGTGGTGGTCTTCAACACCTGCGCCGTCCGCGAGAACGCCGACAACCGGCTGTACGGAAACCTGGGGCATCTCGCCTCCGTAAAGGCGCGGCGGCCCGGTATGCAGATCGCGGTCGGCGGCTGCCTTGCCCAGAAGGACCGCGGGGAAGTGATCCGCCGTGCGCCCTATGTCGACGTCGTGTTCGGCACACACAACCTCGCCGCGCTTCCCGTGCTGCTGGAGCGTGCGCGCGTGCAGCAGGATGCGCAGATCGAGATCGCCGAGTCGCTCGAAGCCTTCCCGTCCACGCTGCCGACCCGCCGCGAGTCCGCGTACGCGGCCTGGGTGTCGGTCTCGGTGGGCTGCAACAACAAATGCACGTTCTGCATCGTCCCGTCGCTGCGCGGCACCGAGAAGGACCGCCGGCCCGGCGACATCCTGGCCGAGATCGAGGCGCTGGTCGCCGAGGGTGTCGTGGAGATCACGCTGCTCGGCCAGAACGTGAACGCGTACGGGGCGGGGTTCGGCTCAACCGACGGTGCGCACGGTGGCGAGCGTGAGGCGTTCTCCAGGCTGCTGCGCGCGTGCGGACAGATCGAAGGGCTCGAACGCGTCCGGTTCACCTCACCGCACCCGCGCGACTTCACCGACGACGTGATCTCGGCCATGGCCGAGACGCACAACGTCATGCCGTCACTGCACATGCCGCTCCAGTCCGGCTCCGACACGGTCCTTCGCGCGATGCGCCGCTCATACCGGCAAGAGCGCTACCTGGGCATCATCGAGCGCGTACGCGCCGCCATGCCGCACGCCGCGATCACCACGGACGTGATCGTCGGCTTCCCGGGCGAGAGCGACGAGGACTTCGAGCAGACCCTGCACGTCGTGCGCGAGTCGCGGTTCGCCTCGGCGTTCACCTTCCAGTATTCGAAGCGCCCCGGCACCCCGGCCGCCGAGATGGACGGCCAGGTGCCGAAGGAGGTCGTCCAGGAGCGGTACCTGCGGCTGGCCGCGCTCCAGGAGGAGATCTCCTGGGCCGAGAACCGCAGGCTGGTCGGCGCCGAGGTCGAACTGCTGGTCGCCGAGGGCGAGGGCCGCAAGGACGGCGAGACGCACCGGATGTCCGGACGGGCCCGGGACAACCGGCTCGTCCACTTCGCGGTCGGCGAGAGCCCCGAAGCGGACCGGCCGCGCCCGGGCGACCTGGTCGTCACGCAGGTCACCTACGCGGCGCCACACCACCTGGTCGCCGACTCGGCTGAGGGCGCCAGCGCTGTGCGCGTACTGCGCCGTATGCGTTCCGGCGACGCGTGGGAGGCACGTAACGCGGCGAAGGACGTGAAGCCGACGGTGTCGCTGGGCATGCCGGGCGTCGGATTGCCCGCGCCGTTGCCCGCCGCGCAGGTCTGCGGCTGATCGCGGCGCAGGGATGCTGATCGCGGCGGCAGTGTGCCCGCAGACACCGTTGTTGGTTCCGCAGATCGCCGCCGGTGCGGCTGACGAACTCGCCGAGGTGCGTAAGGCGGCCATCGCGGCGGTAGGGCAACTGTGCGCCGCCCTACCCGACCGCGTGATCACGGTCGCTCCCGGCGGGCTTCCAGGCGCTCGTGAAGTGCGGTTCGGCGGCAGTTTTCGCGGCTTCGGCGTGGATCTGGCCGTGGGCGACGGACCGCACGCCCAGGACGGGCGCGGTGACGCTCGGTGCACGGGCCTGCTGGTCGGATCGTGGCTGCTCAACGGGCACGTCACGCGCGCGGACGTGCCGTTCGAGGGTTGGGAGATCGGCGAGGACACCGATCCCGAGCACTGCGCGCGTATAGGTCACCAACTCGCTGCGCGAGCCGAACGCGTCGGCCTCCTGGTCATGGGCGACGGCTCAGCCTGCCGCACCCTCAAAGCCCCCGGGTATCTGGACGACCGCGCCGTGCCTTTCGACAACGAGGTCTCCCGCGCGCTCGCGGACGCGGACACGGCGGCGCTCGCCGCCATAGATCCGACGGCGGCGAGCGACCTGATGGCGGCCGGCCGGGCGCCCTGGCAGGTTCTCGCCGGGGCGGTCGATGGCAGCGGCGCGCCGTGGCGCGGCGAGCTGCTGAGCTATCACGCGCCCTACGGGGTCGGCTACTTCACCGCCTCCTGGGCACCGCGCAACTGATCGCCGGCACGTCACACCCGGCGATCAGGGTCCGATGATCAGACTCGGTTGATCAGACGTGGTTGATCAGACTCGGTCGATCAGGCTCTGCCGATCAGTGTCCGGCGACACGCCGTGGAACGTCAGCCCTGCGGAGGCGGCGGCGGCGGGGTCTCGCCGCCGGGGGTGCCCATCTCCGGGCGCGGCATCTCGGAGCCGGCCTGCTGCCCGCTCTCGCCGCTCTGCCGGGACATCATGTCCTTGGCCTTGTTCATGCCGGTGTGGATCTGGTCGGTGTACTTGTGGCCGGTCTTGTCGTCGACCATCTGGCCGGCCCGGTCCATGCCCTTGTCGACCTGGTCGGGGTGGCTGGACATCATTTGTGTCGCACGGTCCTTGAGCCCCGTGCCGGAGCCGCCCACGCCGTCCTTGCGGTGCCTGAACCTGTCGAAGATGCCCATCGTGTGGCCCTTCGGTCTGGGGCCGGCGTTTCCCACCGGCCCGGTCGTTTATCAGGATATGTGAGTAACCCGGGCGTCGCGCGTTGAAACGTGCGCGGCTGCGGGGGCCGTGCACGGACGCGGCACGCAGCTGTGAGAATGGAGCCGTGACGGGTCCGGTGGCGTACGAGGACGAGGCCGGGACGCAGTACGCGGCGGACGGCCGGCGTCATGTCGCCCAAGCCGTCCAAGCCGACGAGCACGAGCACGGCGACGGCAACCCGGCCGTCATCGCGGTCGTCGGTCCCACGGCGGTCGGTAAATCGGACCTGGCGGTCGCGCTGGCCCGCGCCGTCGGCGGCGAGATCGTCAACGCCGACTCGATGCAGCTCTACCGGGGCATGGACATCGGAACGGCGAAGCTCACCGGGGGCGAGCGCCAGGGTGTGCCGCACCACCTGCTCGACATCTGGCCGGTCACCGAGCGTGCGGCGGTGGCCGAGTACCAGCGCCTCGCCCGCGCCGCGATCGACACGCTGCTGGCGCGCGGCAAGCCGGCCGTTCTGGTCGGCGGCTCCGGCCTTTACGTACACGCGACCCTGGACGACTTCGAGTTCCCCGGCACCGACCCCGAGCTGCGCGCCGAACTGGAGGCCCGGCTCGCCGAAGTGGGCCCGGGCGCCATGCACGCAAGGCTCGCGGAGGCGGACCCCAGTGCCGCCGCGGCGATCCTGCCGTCCAATGGAAGACGAATCGTGCGCGCGCTCGAAGTGATCGAGCTGACCGGCGGAAGGTTCACGGCCACGCTGCCCGGCCACCGGCCGCACTACCCTCGAACGCTCCGCCTGGGCCTCACCGCAGACCGCCCAGTACTCGACGAGCGCATCACGCGCCGCGTCGGCGTCATGTGGGAGCGCGGCCTCATCGACGAAGTGCGCACCCTAGAGCGCATCGGCCTGCGTGAGGGCGTGACGGCCAGCCGCGCGCTCGGCTACAAGCAGGTGCTCGCCCATCTCGCCGGCGAGATCTCAGAGCAGGAAGCACGCGACCTGACCGTGAAGGAAACCAAGCGCTTCGCCCGGAGACAGGAATCCTGGTTTCGCCGCGATCCGCACGTGCACTGGCTCGACCAAACCGGAACAGCGCTCTACGAGACGGCACTCGACCTCGCCCGGAGCTGAGCCGGAGCTGAGAGGGCGTCATACGCAACACAGGCATAGGCACCGCCGCCGCCGTTCTTCTGACTGTTCTCGGCGCGGTCAGGGGCCGAAGACGCGGCGCGTGTACTCGTTGGCGAAGACGCGGTCGGGGTCGGCCTTGTCGCGCACCGCGAGGAAGTCGCTGAAGCGCGGGTAGGTCGACTCCAGATACTCGCGGTCGCGGGTGTGCAGTTTGCCCCAGTGGGGGCGGCCGTCGTAGTTGACCATGATCGCTTCGGCGTTCTCGAAGTATTCGGTCGGGTTGACGCCGGCGGTCATATGAAAGGCCAGATACGCCGTGTCACGGCCGTGGGCGGCGGAGAGCCACAGGTCGTCGGCGGGGGCGGTGCGCACTTCGACGGGTACTGCGATCTTCAGGCCGGCGTCCTCGATCATGCGGCGGATTTCGCGCAGCGCGGGGACCGCCGCCTCGCGCGGGAGGGCGTATTCCATCTCCAGGAACTTGAAGCGGCGCGGCGAGGTGAACACCCTGTCCGAGCGGTCGGTGTATTTGCGGCCGGACAGGGTGCGCGACGCCAGCAGGTTGATCGCGGGTACCGCGCGCGGGGCGCTCCTGCCCACCTTGAGCAGGCCGGAGAAGAACGTGTTCGACAGGAATTCGTCCTCGAACCACTCGCGACCCCGTGAGAGCGGCGCGGCCGGGCCTTCGGTGCGGTTGTTGCGCTTGAGCATCGCGCCGTCGGTGTGCGGGAACCACCAGAACTCGAAGTGCTCGTTGTCGCGCCACAGGTCGTCGAAGGATTCGAGCGCCGCGTCGAAGCGGATCGGCTCCTCGTGCGCGGCCAGCAGGAAGGCCGGCTCGGTGCGGAAGGTCACGGCGGTGATCACGCCGATCGCGCCGACGCCGATGCGGGCCGCCTCGAACAGCTCGGGCCGCTCGGTCGCCGAGCAGGCGACGATCGAGCCGTCGGCCAGCACGACCTCCAGGCCGGCGACCTGCGCCGCGATCGAGGCGCTCGACCGGCCGGTGCCGTGCGTGCCGGTGCCGATCGCGCCCGAGACGGTCTGCGCCTGGATGTCGCCCATGTTGGTCAGGGCCAGGCCCTGTTCGGCCAGCAGTTCGTTGAACCGCCACAGGCCCATCCCGGCCTCGACCGTGACCAGCCCGGACGCGCGGTCCGCGGAGCGCAGCCTGGCGAGGTGGTCCAGCCGGATCTGCACGCCCTCGGTCACCGCGGCCGGGGTGAACGAGTGGCCGCTGCCCACCGGCTTGACCGGCAGTCCCCGCGCGGCCGACTCGCGGACGATCTGCGCGACCTCGCGGGCGCTCGCCGGGGTGGCGATCCGCCGCACCCGGGCCTTCTGGTTGCCCGCCCAGTTCGTCCAGGCACGGGTCGGCGCGGAGGTCGCGTCAGTGCTCACAGCCTCGGTAGCCCATCTCGTCGGGTCGGCGCGGATTCCTTGCGCAGCGTAGCCAACGCGACATGCGGCCGGGCGTCAAGGGCATCTGCGTTAAGGCATCGAAGAGTGCCTTAGGGCGACGTCCGCCCGTGGGGCGTCGCAATCGGCGTGGGAGGATTGGCCTATGTCATCGGTCGCCCCTTACGACGCGCTGTTGCTGCTGTCCTTCGGTGGCCCGGAAGGGCCGGACGACGTGGTCCCGTTCCTGGAGAACGTCACCCGCGGCCGCGGCATCCCGAAGGAGCGCCTGGTCGAGGTCGGCGCGCACTACTTCGAGTTCGGCGGTGTGAGCCCGATCAACGCGCAGTGCCGGGCGCTGATCGCCGCGATGGAGCGCGACCTCGCGGCGCACGGCCTCGATCTGCCGGTCTACTGGGGCAACCGGAACTGGACGCCGTACCTCGCGGACACGGTGGGCCGGATGGCAGCGGACGGCGTGCGCCGCGCGCTCGTGTTCGTCACGTCGGCCTACTCGTCGTACTCGGGCTGCCGGCAGTACCGCGAGGACCTGGCCGCGGCGGTGGCCGCCGGGGGAGCGGCGGTAGCGGGGCTGCGGCTGGACAAGATCCGCGCCTACTTCGACCACCCCGGCTTTGTCGAGCCGATGATCCGATCGACCGTTGAAGCGATCAACGGGATGGACGAATCAGTGCGCGATGACACTGAGCTGGTGTTCGTAACGCACTCGCTGCCGCTCGTCCTGGCTGATTCGAGCGACTATGTGAAGCAGCATCAGGCCGTCGCAGAGCTCGTCGCCAAGGGCGTCGCGGAGGCCACAGGCATTCCCGATCGGCCTCACTCGCTGACGTACTGCAGCCGCAGCGGCCCGCCCTCGCAGCCGTGGCTGGAGCCTGACATCGGCGACTACCTGCGTGAACGCTCGACGCAGGGGCTCACGGCGGCCGTGGCCGTGCCGATCGGGTTCGTGTCCGACCACATGGAGGTCGTCTACGATCTCGACACCGAGGCCGCCGCCGTCGCCGCGAAGGTCGGCCTGCCGTTCGGCCGAGCGGCCACGGTCGGCACCGATCCGGCGTTCGTCGCGGGCATCCGTGACCTGATCCTCGAACGCGTCGCCCGCGAACGCGGAGAGCGGCCGGTGCCCAAGGCGCTCAGCGCGCTCGGCACGATGCCCGACATCTGCCGGGCCGGCAGCTGCCCGAACCCGCGCGGCACCAAGCCGGCGCTCTGCGGTATGGACTGAGCGCGGGCGGATCGAACGCGTTACGGACCAACCGGACGTGAGCAGGCGGATGAAGGGCGAGGCGTGATGGATCAGGCGACTGCGGATGTGGACCCGCGGGATCTGCTCGAACTGGCGCGGAGCGCGGCCGGTGAAGCGGCCCGGCTGGTGATCGAACAGCGGCCGGCCGACCTCGGCGTGGACACCAAGTCCAGCCCGACCGATGTGGTCACCGAGATGGACACCGCCGCCGAGCAGCTGATCCGCAAGATCATCCTCGGCCGGCGGCCGGACGACGCGTTCCTCGGCGAGGAGGGCGGCGAGGACTCCGGACGCAGCCGAGTGCGCTGGGTGATCGATCCGATCGACGGCACGGTCAACTATCTTTATGACCTTCCGCATTGGGCCGTGTCGGTCGGCGTGGAGGTCGACGGCGTGACTGTGGCCGGTGTCGTCGCGGCACCGCGGCTCGGTGAGGTGTACACCGCAGTACGCGGCGAGGGTTCCTGGTGCAACGGCTCACGGCTACACGTACGCCCCGCTACGGACCTCGGCAGTGCCCTTATCGCGACCGGCTTCGGATATCGAGCCGAGCGTCGCGAACGTCAGGGCGCGATCGTGCATGGGCTGCTGCCGCGAGTACGCGACATCCGTCGCGCGGGCTCGGCGGCCTTGGACCTGTGCGCGGTGGCGATCGGCCGCGTGGACGGCTACTTCGAACGCGGTACGCACGACTGGGACCGCTCAGCAGGCACGCTGATCGCCACTGAGGCGGGCGCGGTCGTCCAGGGCTTCCACGGACGCCCTGCGAGCGTTGAGATGGCCATTGCGGGGCCGCCCGGCACCTTCACGGCGCTACACGACGCGCTCGTCGACCTCGGCGCCGACTCGAACGATTACTGAGCGACTACCGACGCTGCGCACGCCTGCTCGGCGAACGGCCCGGAAAACGGTCGAGCGCCTCACGGCTGTCGGACGCGGGGCGCTCGGAGAGTCGTTCGTGCGATCTTCAGATCTCGTCGATCGGTGCGTTGATCGGCGAGTCGATCAGACGGAGGCCGGCGGCGCGATGTCCACGCCGTGTTCGGCGGCGATGCGCAGCAGGGAGTCCAATTCACCCTGCTCGACTTGGACCGCGTAGGGGTCCTTGGAGTACATGGCACGGCGCAGGGCCGACTCGGTGTCGAAGATGCGCTGCCGCAGTCGAATGGAGAACTCTCCCATGGATCGCTCCTTGCGCGGGGGAGGGGGCGTGCTCGGCCGGTGAGGGTCCGGACCGGCCGCCCGCAGCCGTGGAGGTGGGGCCGGGATCGGCTGGCGGCGGGATCCGTCACGTATTCCGCCGGGGCCTGAGGTGACTCGGTGCCGCTGTGGGGGTGTTGCGCTGTCGTTCCAACGAAGGTGGTGCCGCACTCACGAGGGTGCCCACCCGCCTTCGCGGAGGGTTGAGCCGTTTGGGTCAAGCTTCCCGAACGGCGCCGAGTCCAAACCCGCACAACCGCCGCCGAGCGATTTTGACCCGCCCTTTACACGCCGTGCGGCAGAGTGCTTTTTCCGAGCGGTACACCGGAGCCGAACTGCGCGAATGCGCGGCGGACATCGGATGGACAGCCGGTGGACGTCGAGTCGGGCGATCGCGGAGGCAGGCGGATCATGCGGGTGCTGGTCGTCGAGGATGAACAGTTGCTGGCCGACGCCATCGCCACCGGGCTGCGCCGCGAGGCGATGGCCGTGGACGTCGTGTATGACGGCGCGGCCGCGTGGGAGCGCACCAGCGTCAACGACTACGACGTCGTCGTGCTCGACCGCGACCTGCCGGCCATGCCGGGCGACGAGGTGTGCCGGCGGATCGTCGAGTCCGGCTCGGCCACCCGGGTGCTCATGCTGACCGCCGCCTCGGACGTCGCCGACCGGGTCTCCGGGCTGTCCTTGGGAGCCGATGACTATCTGGGCAAGCCCTTCGCCTTCTCCGAACTCGTCGCGCGGGTCCGCGCGTTGAGCCGGCGCGCGGTCACGCCGGTGCCGCCGGTCCTGGAGCGCGCCGGGCTGCGCCTCGACCCGGCACGCCGCGAGGTCACCCGTGACGGATCGCCGGTCGCGCTCTCGCCCAAGGAGTTCGCCGTGCTCGAAGTCCTGTTGCGCGCGGACGGCATCGCCGTGTCCACCGAGCGGCTGCTGGAGAAGGCGTGGGACGAGAACGCCGACCCGTTCACCAACGTCGTGCGCGTAACCGTCATGACCCTGCGTAAGCGGCTCGGTGATCCACCGGTCGTGCTGACCGTGCCCGGTGCCGGCTACCGGATCGCTTAGGCAGCGCGAGATGACTACAGACCCGAACGCAAGCACGCAGCAACAGCCGCCTAGCCAGAACGCGAGTCCGCACGGCGCAGGCCAGCACGGTGGCCCACGTGGCGGTCAACACGGCGCCCGGCTCGGCGATACGCGCATCGAGGACCCGCTCGCCCGCACCGTCGTCCCGCTGACTGCGTCAGGGCACTACACGGCCGCCAGTGAGTCCGCGCCGCCGTTCGTACGCGGGCGAGACCGGCGCGGCCCGAGCGTGCGCACCAGGCTGACGCTGATCTACGGCTCGCTGTTCGTCGGCGCCGGGATCGTGCTCATCGCGGTGATGTACCTGCTCGTCCTCTGGCGCCTCAACCACCCGCACGCCAACCTGCCCGCCTGGTGCACGATCACGCCCGCCGACCGGGCCGCCGGCGTCAGGCTGACGGCCCTTCAGAGCGCCGCCTGCAATCGGCTGACCCGCGGCGACACGCTTCGCGGCATCCTGATCTCGTCCCTGTTCGCGTTGGCCGCCACGAGCGTCGCGGCGTTCGGCGTCGGATATCTGATCACCGGACGCGTCCTGCGGCCGCTCAACCGGGTCACCGCCGCGGCCCGGCGCATCGCGCACCGGCCCGACGCGGCCGCGCGCACCCGGATCTCGCTCGAAGGACCGAGCGACGAGCTGCGCGAGCTCGCCGACACGTTCGACGCCATGCTCGACCGGCTCGACCTCGCCTTCCAGAGCCAGCGCCGGTTCACCGGCAACGTCTCGCACGAATTGCGTACGCCCTTAGCGATCAACCGTACGCTCCTGGAGGTCGCCCTCGCGGACCCGGAGGTGCCGCCCCAGACCGAGCAGCTGGCCCGGTCGCTGCTGGCCACCAACGAGCGCTCCGAGCGCATGATCGAGGGCCTGCTAGCGCTGGCCCGGGCCGACAACGCGCTCGTCTCGGCGGTGCCGGTCGATCTCGTCGCCGTCGCCGCCCGGGCCGCCGCGCAGTGCGAGGCGGAGGCGGCCGAACGCGCGGTGATCATGCGCGCGGACCTCGGAGGCGCGAACGTCCTAGGCGATGCCGCGTTGCTTGAACGCGTCGCGACGAACCTGATCCAGAACGGGCTGCGGTACAACCTGTCCGGCGGCTGGGTCGACGTCGTCACCTACGACCAGGGCAGCCACGGACTGCTCGTCGTGGCGAACACCGGACCGGTCGTGCCGGCGTCCGCCGCCGAAGGGCTGTTCGAGCCTTTCAGGCGGCTCCAGCGCGCCGAAGGCGGCCCGAGGGATCCGGCGGACCGCGGCGCGGGCCTGGGGCTGTCCATCGTGCGCGCCATCGTCTCGGCACACAGCGGACGCATCGTGGTCCAGCCGCGCGTGGAAGGCGGCCTGATCGTGCGTGTGTGGATTCCCGTACCCGGCCGCGCTTACTGAGCGCATGTGTGTGTTACGACACGCTCTGGGCGCGCGTCAGCTGATCCGGCGCAGTTCCGAGGCGTAACGCGCACCGTTCGCGACGTAACGCGCCACCGCGTCCTCAAAAGACCCCGGCGGTACGGCGTCCGGGCGAATGCGGGCGGGTACGCCTAAAGCCATGGCGCCGCCCGGGACCTCGGTTCCGGGCGAGACCACGGCGCCCGCACCGACGAGGGCGCCGCTGCGGACCGTGACCCTGTGCAATACGACCGAACCGGAACCGATCAGGCAGCGATCCTCGACCACACAGCCTTCGAGATGCGCGATGTGACCGATGACACAATCGGAACCGATCACAGTCGAAAGCTCGTCTGTGGCGTGCACCACCGTGCCGTCCTGAACCGATGTACGCTGCCCGACCGTGATGGTTCCGTAGTCCCCGCGCAGCACGGCCCCGGGCCACACCGTACTGCCGGCGCCCACGCTGACCTGCCCGATGACCACCGCGTCAGGATGGATGAAGGCGTCGGGGTGCAGAGTCGGCACGCGGTCGCCCAGGGCGTAGATCGGCATGCGGGCCAGCCTCTCAGCACGGATAGGTGTCGCGTGGACGGGGGTCGGATCATCCTGCCAGATCACTCGTTCGGCGGAGGCGGGAGGGTGTCGGTTGCATAACACCCCTTGAAGTAAGGCAAAATCTGCGCCTCGGATCGGGCACAAGTCCGGGCCCCGAAACGTTACGTGCCCAGAACGAGAGAATCACCTGAAGGGGGAGAGGGAGAAATGGCTACCGATTACGACACGCCACGCAAGACCGACGACGAGCTCAACGAGGACTCGTTGGAGGAATTGAAGGCACGCCGCGTCGACAAGACGGCGGCGGTGGTCGACCTGGACGAAAGCGACACCGAGTCGCTGGAGCTGCCGGGTGCCGACCTGTCCAATGAAGAGCTCAGCGTCCGGGTGCTGCCGCGCCAGGCCGACGAGTTCACCTGCGCGAAGTGCTTCCTGGTGCACCACCAGTCGCAACTGGCGTACGAGCGCAACGGACAGGCCATCTGCCGGGATTGTGCCTGAGCACAAGCGGTGCCCGGTGGGTGGGCGCCGCGTCCCGCACGCGATCCGTCAGGGGAGCGTGAATGGAGAACGGGGCGGTGGTCAGCGCGGAAGCGCGTTGATCACCGCCGCGAGCTGCTTGGGCCGGCGGCTCGACAGATACAGGTAGGGAGTCGGGTCCGACGGGTCGACGACCTCGACGCGCACCGCGGTCGGGACGTAGCTGCGCAGCAGCAGGAACGCCCGCGGATCCGCTTCGTACGTGCGCAGGGCGCGCGCACGCTCCGCGTCCAGCGGCTGGGCGGCGCCGAGCGCCGACGCCGGCAGCTTCGCGGTTCCGGCCGTCAGCACCGCGCCGGACACCTCGATCACCGGCCGGCCGTAGGCCACCACGGCCCACTCGGCCAGCGCAGTGCCGACGGCCAGTGCGCCCAGTGACCACCACGGGCCGATCACCAGCATGATGATCCCCAGGCTCAGCCCGAACAGGAACCCGATGAACCAGTAGGACACGGGGGCGCGCAGCTTCTCCCGGTAACCGGTCGCCTCGCCGCCCGCGCTCTGCTTGACGCTGTCCCGCTTGACGCTGTCCGGGCCGACGCTGTCCTGCGTAGCGCTGTTCTGCTTCGCACCGTCCACGGCCTGCGTGCCGCCGGCTGATTCTTCGCCGCTGTTCATGCGGCATAGCGTCACACATGAACCACTGGACCTTCACGGTGCCCCCGCGACCGCCATGCGGCGCCACGCGGCAGGACACGCGGGCGTCCTTGGCGGAAGCACGAGCGGGCCACGCTTTCTGAGGCTTTGTCACGGCCGGGTAATGTCTCCGCCGTGACCACTACCGATGCCGACCAGACGCAGCAGCCCGCGCCGGGCGCGGCGACGGCGGCCGCCACCCCGACCACACCGCCGGCCGACGCCTTACCGCCGCAACGGCACCCTGAGGCGCCATCGCCCGGCACTGAACTCGGCCAGCACTACCCGATGTGCTTCGCCTGCGGGGAGCAGCAGGCGAACGGGCTGCACCTGAAGGTCTTCGCCGACGAAGGTGTCGCGGTGACCGCGAAGTTCGAGGTGGGCCCGCCGCACCAGGGCGCGCCCGGCCTGATCCACGGCGGCCTGCTCACCCTCGCCTTCGACGAGGTGATGGGCGCGGTGCACTGGATGCTGCGCACCCCGGCCGTCACGGGCCGCCTGGAGACCGACTTCCTCAAGCCGGTACCGCTGGGCCGCACCGTGTACCTTTCGGCCCGCTGCGTGGGCGTGCACGGCCGCAAGCTCTACCACCGCGCCGAGGGACGGCTGGACGGCCCGGACGGCCAACTGGTGGCCCGCGCCGCCGCGCTGTTCGTCGAGGTGCGCCTCGGCCACTTCGCCGAGCACGGCCGGGCCGAGGAGGTCCAGGCGGTGCTCGACCGTCCCGACGACCACCAGATGCTGCGCGCCTTCGAGGTGAACCCGTGACCGCGACCCCCGAAGCCGGGCGAGCACAGGCAGTCGGCCCGAAGCCGGGCCCGGAAACCGACGCGGCGTCAGCCGGCCCGGCGCATACGGTGGAGGTCCTGGTCACCAGGCTCGATCCGGGCCTGCCGCTACCCGACTACGCCCATCCGGGTGACGCCGGGGCGGACCTGCGCACCGCCGTGGACGCCACGGTGGAACCCGGCGAGCGCGCCGTCCTGCCGACCGGCTTGGCCCTGGCGCTGCCCGAGGGTTACGCAGCGTTCGTGCATCCGCGCTCGGGCCTGGCCGCGCGCTGCGGCGTGGCCTTGGTCAACTCCCCCGGAACGGTGGACGCGGGGTACCGTGGCGAAGTCAAGGTGATCGTGGTCAATCTGGACCGGAACGCCCCCGTGGTGTTCCACCGGGGGGACCGGATCGCCCAACTCGTGGTGCAACGGGTCGAGCGCGCCCGCTTCCGCGAGGCCGCGCAGTTGCCGGACTCGGCGCGCGGCGCGGGCGGATTCGGGTCCACCGGCCGGTAGGCGCGCGCTGACCGCGACCAGACTCGGACGCGGACAGCCGCGGACAGTGGTTACAGGATGGGGAGACGAGACGATGTTCCGACGGCGAGGGCGCGACGCGGACGAAGAGCCGGAGGACGGCTTCGACGGGTCGGCCGACGACGTCTACGAGGACGCGCGGGACGATTCCGCGCGCGAAGACGCCGACGCCGCCCGGGAGAACGGGCCGTGGGACGCCTCCGAGCTCGAGGACCCCGGGCACGGCCGGATCGACTTCGGCGGGCTGCTGATCCCGGCGGCCGGCAACATCCGGGTCGAGATGACCGAGCAGGGCCAGCTGGTCGCGATCCGGATCGAACTGGGCCAGAGCGCGGTCCAGGTCAACGCGTTCGCAGCGCCGCGCTCCGAGGGCATCTGGTCCGAGGTCTGCGACGAGATCGCGGTGGAGATCACCAAACAGGGCGGCATCGTGGACCGCGGCGTCGGGCAGCTGGGCCCGGAGCTTCGCGCCCGGGTACCGGTCCGTCTGCCCGACGGCAACCAGGGCATCCAGGTCATGCGCTTCGTCGGCGCCGACGGCCCGCGCTGGTTCCTGCGCGGCGTCGTCTACGGCCTCGGCGCGGTGCAGCAGGAGGCCGGGGCGGCCGTTGACCGGGTGTTCCGCGACATCGTGGTGGTGCGCGGTACCGAGGCGATGGCTCCGCGCGACCCGATCCCGATGGAGATGCCCAAGGACGCACAGCCGGCCACCGAGCAGGCGTCCGAGGACGAGGCCTCGCCGTACAGCGGTGGGCTGAACCCGTTCGAGCGCGGCCCCGAGATCACCGAGGTGCGGTAAACCGATCCGCGCGCTCTAACGTGGCGCGCGGACGTAGGACGTACGACATGATTCACGCGTGCGGCGGTGGTTCCCTCGGGATCCACCGCCGTCGTGCGTTGTCCGGCTACGATGCACGGCATGTCAGCTTTCCCCCACCCCGAGACGGCTCCGCCCGTTTTCACCCCCCAGCCCGGCCCGGTGCCCCCGGCCGGCGGCGAGAGCGAGAGGCAGGAGGCGGCCGCGGTGCCGGATCAGCGGTACGGCGCACCTGAGGGCGAGCGCCCTTCGGAGCAGGGGTTCGCTTACGAGCCGGGGCCGACTCCGCCGGGCTACGGGACGCAGGAGGCTGACGCCCACGACGCGCAGGCCGCGGCGTACGGGGAGTCGATCCTCGGGGCGTTCGGCGGCAAGCGGGGCCTGTTCGAGACCGGCCTGCCCAGCGTCGTGTTCATCATCGTCTACACGGCGACGACGCGGCTCAACCCGTCGCTGTGGTCGGCCGCCGCGTTGGCGGTGGTGCTCACCATCGTGCGACTGGTGCAGAAGGACAAGCTCCAGCACGCCCTGGGTGGCCTGTTCGGCGTCATCGTGTGCGTGCTGTTCGCGAAGTTCACCGGGCAGGCGAAGAACTTCTATCTGCCCGGCGTGCTGCTCAACATCGGCGAGGCGATCCTGTTCACCGCCAGCGCCCTGGTGCGCTGGCCGGTCGCCGGCGTGGTGCTCGGTCCCATCACCGGCGAGATGACCACCTGGCGCGAGCAGCCGGAGCGGCTGAAGGCGTACACGCTCGCCACCTGGTTGCTGGCCGCGATGTTCGCGCTGCGCGTCGCCATCGAGGTGCCGCTGTACCTGGCCAACCAGATCACCGCGCTCGGTGCGGCCAAGGTCGTGCTCGGCTACCCGTTGTACATCGGGGTCTTGTTCGTGTGCTGGCGGATCATCAAGAGGGTTCCGCTGACCAAAGTCCAGGCGACCGAGTCGCAGGAGACGCAGTAGCGCGCGACGCGTACGGGTCCGTTCACGGCTTGGGGCCGCTACCGATCAGGCAGCGGCCCCAAGCCGTGAACGTCGCGCGGATCGGCTACTGCGGCGAGAGCAGGTCCTCAAGCTGCTGCTCACGGTCCGGCGCCGCGACGAACAACAGCTCGTCGCCCGCCTCCAGCTGGTTCTCCGGGCTGGGCACCAGCACCCGGCCGTCGCGCAGCACCGCGACCAGCGCCGTGTCCTCCGGCCAGGTCACCTCGCCGATGCCGGTGCCCACCAGCGGGGCGCTGGCCGGCAGGGTCAGCTCGACCAGGTTCGCGTCGCCCTGGCTGAAGCGCAGCAGCCGGACCAGATCGCCGACCGAGACCGCCTCCTCGACCAGCGCGGACATCAGCCGCGGGGTGGACACAGCCACGTCGACGCCCCAGGCGTCGTTGAAGAGCCACTCGTTCTTCGGGTGGTTGACCCGGGCCACCACGCGCGGCACCCCGTACTCGGTCTTGGCCAGCAGCGAGACCACCAGGTTGACCTTGTCGTCGCCGGTCGCCGCGATGGCCACGTTGCAGCGCTGCAGCCCGGCCTCGTCCAGCGAGACGATCTCGCACGCGTCGGCCAGCAGCCACTCGGCGCGCGGCAGCTCGTCGACCGCGATCTGGTGCGGCTCCTTGTCGATCAGCAGCACCTCGTGCCCGTTCTCCAGCAGCTCGACGGCGATCGAGCGGCCCACATTGCCGGCTCCGGCGATGGCGACGCGCATCAGTGCTCAGGTCCTTTCGCGAAGATCCCCTCGACCTTGGCCAGGTCGGTGACGGCCAGCGCGACGTGCGCGAGGTCGCCTTCCTGCAGCACCGTGTCGGCGTTCGGCACCAGGGCCCGGCCGAGCCGGGTCAGCGCCGCGACGCGCACCCTGGCGGCCTCCTCCAGCCGCGAGACCCGGTGGCCGACCCAGCCGGGGCTCAGGTGCACCTCGGCCAGCACGACCGTGCCGGTGGGGTCGCGCCAGTGCTCGTCGGCGCCGCCGGGAAGCAGCCGGCGCAGCATCTGGTCGGCGGTCCACCGCACGGTGGCCACGGTCGGGATGCCCAGGCGCTGGTAGATCTCGGCGCGCCGCGGGTCGTAGATGCGCGCGACCACGTTCTCCACGCCGAAGGTCTCGCGCGCCACGCGCGCGGCCAGGATGTTGGAGTTGTCCCCGCTGGAGACCGCCGCGAAGGCCTCGGCCCGCTCGATGCCCGCCTCGACCAGCGTGTCGCGGTCGAAGCCGGTCCCGGTGACCCGCCGGCCGGTGAAGCCCGTGCCCAGCCGGCGGAAGGCGTTCGGGTCCTGATCGACCACGGCGACCGAGTGCCCCAGGTCCTCCATGCTCACGGCCAGCGCGGAACCCACGCGCCCGCATCCCATGATCACGATATGCAACTGCCTGGTCTCCTCGGTCGTCTCCGCCGCGCCCGGGTGGGTCCGCGACGCGGTCAGGCTTCTTGCCGCTCTGTGTCTATCATCTGTCAGCGGCCCCGCCCAGTGCGGGGTTCTCGCCCGTCAGGCACGTCGCGTCGCACGTTCTACCCTGGTAGCCGAGGCCGTCTAACGTGCGGCCGCCAACCCTTTGAACGGATCACGCCTTGCCCTCTCGTCACAGTTCGCGCACCAAGCCCGCCGACCGGGCGCAGCCCGCCGCGCGCCCCGCTAAGGGTGACGCGGGGCCCAGTCTTGCGGGGGAGCGCATTGAGGTGGAAGTGGGCGCGGTGGCGCATGGCGGCTTCTGCGTCGCGAGGCACGAAGGTCGGGCGGTGTTCGTGCGTCACGCGCTGCCCGGCGAGCGCGTGATCGCGGAGGTGACCGAGGGCGCTCGGGACGACCGTTTCCTGCGCGCCGATGCAGTCGAAATCCTTACGGCGTCACCGGATCGGGTGACACCGCCGTGTGCGTTCGCGGGGCCCGGTAAGTGCGGCGGCTGTGACTGGCAGCATGCGAGCCTTGACGCGCAGCGTCGGCTTAAGGCGTCCGTCGTCGCGGAACAGCTGAGTCGACTGGCAAAGATCGACCGGGAAGTCGTCGTCGAAGAGGTACCGGGCACACCGGACGGCCTGGGCTGGCGTACGCGCGTCCAGTTCGCCGTAGACGACCAGGGGCACGCGGGTCTGCGTAAGAACCGGTCGCACGAGGTCGTACCCGTCGACAAGTGCGTCATCGCGGCGCCCGACGTCGAGCAGGTCGGCGTTGAGGCGCACGAGTGGCCGGGCATGGCAGGCGTCGAAGTCATCGCGGCGACGGGTTCGTCGGACCGTGCGGTGATCGTCACGCCGCAAGCGGGGCACCGCATCCCGTTCGTCGAACTCGACGTGCCGGTATCCGTGCTGCGCGGCGACGGCAAGGGCGGCACGCAGCGCATCCATGGGCGCGGGCACGTGCGCGAGGTCGCGGCGGGACACACCTGGCGGGTGAGCGGGTCAGGGTTCTGGCAGGTGCATCCGGCCGCCGTCGACGTGCTGACCGCGGCCGTGATGGAGGCCGCCGACCCGCAGCCCGGCGAGACCGCGATGGACCTGTACTGCGGCGTCGGCCTGTTCGCCGCGAGCCTGGCGGCGGCGGTCGGCCCCGACGGCGAGGTGGTCGCGGTCGAGTCCGACTCCGGCGCGATCGCCGACGCGCGCTCGAACCTGGCCGCCCTGGCGCAGGTCGTGCTGGTCGAGGAGAAGGTCGACCGGGCGCTCGAACTGGCCCCGGACGGTTTCGAGGCCGAGGTCGTCGTGCTGGACCCGCCGCGCTCCGGCGCCGGGCGCCGGGTGGTCGAGCGCATCGCCGCCGCGAAGCCGCGCGTCGTGGCGTACGTCGCCTGCGACCCGGCCGCGCTGGCCCGGGACGTGTCCTACTTCGCCGAGCACGGCTACGAGCTGTCCGGCCTGCGCGCCTTCGATCTGTTCCCGATGACGCACCACGTCGAGTGCGTGGCTACCCTCGTTCCGTCGGCTGGGTAGGATTCCAGGCAACGGGCCGCGACTGGCGCTTCGGTGTCTTGGAGCACAAGCTCCCACTGCCGACTAGGTGGGCGTAACCACCGGGAAGCGGCCCGCCGTTCCGCGAGGGCACCGTGCGCCTGGGTGTTCGCCGCCACCGTAGATCAGCCAACGATGGAGGCAACAGCATGCACGAGCCCGCAATCCCGCACCTGACCGCCACCGACCCGGAGATCGCCGGGCTGGTACAGGCCGAGGCCGGGCGCCAGCGCGAGAAGATTCGGCTGATCGCCTCGGAGAACTACGTCTCCACGGCGGTGCTTGAGGCGACCGGCACCGTCCTGACCAACAAGTACTCCGAGGGCTATGCCCGCAAG
The DNA here is from genome assembly GCA_050725375.1 of Actinocrinis sp. Lineage (GTDB taxonomy): Bacteria > Actinomycetota > Actinomycetes > Streptomycetales > Catenulisporaceae > Actinocrinis. The sequence goes on from JBOHCW010000397.1 coordinate 20,476, forward strand.
CGGTACTACGAGGGCCAGCAGGTCATCGACCAGGTCGAGACCCTGGCTATCGAGCGCGCGAAGGCGCTGTTCGGCGCCGAGCACGCGAACGTGCAGCCTTACTCGGGCTCGCCGGCCAACCTCGCGGTGTACCTGGCGTTCATGAACCCGGGTGACACCGTGCTCTCCATGGACCTGCCGATGGGCGGCCACCTTACGCACGGCTCGCCGGTGTCGGTCACGGGCAAGTGGTTCAAGCCGGTGCACTACGGCGTGCGCCGCGAGACCGGCCGGGTCGACATGGACGACGTGCGCGAGATCGCGCTGCGCGAGCGGCCCCGCATGATCATCTGCGGCGGCACCGCGATCCCGCGCACCATCGAGTTCGCCGCCTTCGCCGAGATCGCCCGCGAGGTCGGCGCGATCCTGCTGGCCGACATGGCGCACATCGCGGGCCTGGTCGCCGGCGGGGCGCACCCGTCGCCGGTCGGCCACGCGGACGTGATCTCGACGACCACGCACAAGACGCTGCGCGGCCCGCGAGGCGCGATGCTGCTGTGCACCGAGGAGCACGCCAAGGCGATCGACAAGGCGGTCTTCCCGGGCCTGCAGGGGGGTCCGCACAATCACACCACCGCGGCCATCGCGGTGGCGCTCAAGGAGGCGTCGCAGCCCTCGTTCAAGGACTACGCGGCCAACGTGGTGGCCAACGCGCAGGCGCTGGGCGAGGCGCTGGCGCAGCGCGGCTTCGACCTGGTCTCCGGCGGCACCGACAACCACCTGCTGCTGGCCGACCTGACCGGCAAGAACGTGACCGGCAAGGTGGCCGCCAAGGCGCTGGACGCGGCCGGCATCGAGCTGAACTTCAACACCGTGCCGTTCGACCCGCGCCGCCCCTTCGACCCCTCCGGCCTGCGCATCGGCTCCGCGGCGATCACCACCCGCGGCCTGGGCACCGAGGAGATGGCGCAGGTCGCGACCTGGATCGACGCCGCGGTCGGCGCGGCAGCCCGGGCCGGCTCGGTCGCCGCGCTGGCCGAGCCCGAGGCGGCCCGCGAGCTGGACCGGATCGCCGGGGAGATCCGGGACCTGCTGACCGGCTTCCCGATGCCGGGCTGGGCCGAGGAGAAGTAGCACGCCCGCTTGGAGCGACCGTTCTAAGAAGAAAGTAAGAACGCTTACCCGTCACCCGGGCGGGCCACGGCGTCGAAGCGCTTACGGAAGCGGTTCCGGGAGCCGGTTTCTGCGTGTGGTCCATACCTCATTTTTTGCATGCATAACGCTCTGACCTGCTACTTCGCCGAAACATCGGAGCGCGGGCCGAGATTGCTCGCACAGAGTTTGCGTGCGGGACTTGGCGGTTATGCCCTTGTGACCCTATCGTTATCAGTGCTCCGCCTAGGCGCGGAGTCCGCCGGGACCGGTGCGTCCGGTGGGTGCGTTCCCAACCCTGAGCGGGGAACGCCCTCCACCGGGTCGTGAGCCGAAGGACGGCCTTGGCGACGACGTCGGATTGAGCCTCCGGCTGTGCGGACACGTGGATAGTAGGGCCGTGGCTTTTCGGAGCTGCGGCCCTCTGCGTTTCGGGCCAGTTCCGGGGCCGTTTCCGCAGGCAGACGATACCAAGAGGGTGACACTGTGGCCCTGTTCCCCTCGTGATCTTGTCTCATCGTTCGCGTCTCCCAGCAAGTTCGATCAGGCTTCACGGTGAATACGCGGTGATTTTCGGTCAGGCGGCCTCAGCGTCTTGATCCGGCTCACCAGGGGACTCCGGAATCTCGTCCTCGCCCTCAGCCAGAGCCTCATCTATCCGCCGCTTCGAGGTCTCCTCGTGACCCGCGACCACCTTCGCATACGTGCGCAACAGCACCTCAACCGAATGCCCCGCCCACGCCGCAACCTGCGTCACCGGCACGCCAGCACCGAGCCACGTCGAAACGCATGCGTGCCGCAGGTCGTACGGACGGCCCGCGAGGATCGTCGTCCGCTCCACCTCGGACAGCGACACCACGCGAGCCTGAGCCCACACGCCGCAGTACGTCCGCTTCGCGACCGCCTTGCCGTGCAGCGACGCGAACAAGCGGCCATCACCACGCGGCGGGAAGCTGGCCAGGTGCTCGCGCAGGATCACCACCAGCTCCGGACACAACGGCACCGCCCGCCGGGTCTTGCGTGAGCGGTGCTTGAGCGGACGGTGAACGCCG
>JBOHCW010000398.1:0-7533 GCA_050725375.1 Actinocrinis sp.
GGGTTGACCTGGGCGCCGCAGCTCGGCGCCCCATCCCTTCCGCTGCTTGGGACCGGCCGCCTACGTGTCGCATACCGGGCAGCAGCCGATGCGGATTCACTGGCGCCTCGAGTATGAACTGCCGCTCGACGGCTTCAGCGCCTGGCGCGCACTCGCCGGCTGCGTCCCGCTCCAGCGAATCGACGGCAACAGCACTGGTCATCGACGCGAGCCCGGCGCTCGAGGGCGCGTGCGGGTTCGGTGCGCATCCCCGAAGGGGGTGAATCCGTCCTCGCGTGCATGCGGGCTCCGGCAGAATGGACGTCGTGACCACCGACTCGCAGCCGCAGCCGTTCGCGTATCTCAGTGCGCCGAACGCACGGCTTTACAGCGCAGTGCTAGTGGTCTTCGGGCAGGCCCGGGAGCGATTCACCGTGCACTTGCGGCCCGAGGACGTGGCGGCCGAATTGCGCCGGACCGCGTCGGGGCCGGCGGACTCGGCCGACTCCGGGCCCTCGTCCGATGCATCCGGGCTCGCCGAAGGTGTGCCGGTCGAAATCGTGGCGCCCGCCCTGGAGAAGCTGGTCGAGTGGGGCAACCTGCGCGCCGACGCGGACACCGGCCGGGTGACCACGGTCGAGGACTTCCATCGGGCCCGCTACCTCTATCAGCTCACCCAGCACGGACAGGCCGCAATCCAGGCGATCGCCGTCTACGAGCAGGCACTCGGCCGACGCGGACAGCTCCAGTCGGTGGCCCTGGCCGACATCGCCGAGCAACTCGGCTCGCTGCTCGCGCTGGCCGGCGAGGCGGATCCGGACTCTGCGAAAGTGCACCTGCTGCTGCTGGGACTCGCCGACCGCTTCGCCAGCCTCGCGGACAACGCGCAGGCGTTCATGGCGTCGCTGCGGCGCACGATCGATTTTCAGGACGGCGACGAGGACGCGTTCGTCGCTTACAAGGACCGCCTCGTCGAATACATCGAACGGTTCATCGCGGACCTGGCCAATCGCGGCGCGCAGATCGCCGAGCTGATCGGGCGGCTGGACGGGGCCGGGATCGGACGTCTGCTGGAGGCCGCGGCGCGGCGTGAGGCCGCCGACGCGGTGCCGGACACGCCCGGCGGGGGCGACACGGGCGACGGCGCGGCGCAGAACGACGATGTCGCAGATGTCTGGCACAGCGTGTTGACCGGCGCGCTGGCCGCCTGGGAGAACCGGTGGCGCGGCCTGTCGGACTGGTTCGTCAGCCGGGGCAGCCGCCGTCCCTCGCAGGCGAAGCTGCTGCGCGGTTCGGCGGTGAGCGCGATCACGAGCCTGGTCAACACCGTCGCGGCGCTCAACGAGCGGCGCGGCGGGCGCTCGGACCGCTCCGCCGACTTCCGCGCGCTGGCCCGCTTCTTCGCCGAGGCGCCGGACGAGGCGGCGGCGCACCGGCTCTGGCGGGCGGCATTCGCGCTCTCCCCCGCGCGGCACCTGACCGTGGACGCCGCGACCGAGACCGCCTGGGACGAGGCCGAGCCCGCGCCGAACACCCCGTGGGCCGAGGCGCCGGCGCTGGAGATCAGCCCGCGGCTGCGCGAGACCGGCTCCTACGAGCGCCGCGGACAGCCGAACCGGGTGGCCGACCGGTCCGCGGCGCGGCTGGTGCTGGCCGAGCAGGCCGAGCAGGAGGCCGCGCAGACCGCGCAGGCACGCGCCCGGCTGGCCACGGACGGTCCGGTGCTGCTGTCCGAGCTGGCCGGACCGCGCGCGCTGGACCCGGGCGCGTTCCGGCTCTTCCTCGCCGTACTCGGCGACGCGCTGGCGGCCCGCACGCCGGGCGAATCGGAGTCCGGCGCGATCACCGGCGACGGCACGATGGAGGTCCGGCTCAAGCTCGTCGACGCGGACCGGATCGTGCGGATCCCGACCGAGGACGGGGTGCTGTCGGGACCCGAGCACATCATCGAGATCCTCGATCTGGTCCCGGCGGCCGCGTCCCCGCACGGAGCGGGAACATGACCGTCAGCACACTGATGGACGTCGAGGGCGAGCGGCGGCGCGCCGCGAGGGCGCTGCTGGCCCGTCCGCTGCTGGCCGCCGGGACCGAACAGTTCCGGCTGGTGCGCAAGCACGCCGCGGAACTGGCGGCGTGGTTCACCCAGGAGACCGGCTGGCGGCTGGCGGTCGACACCCAGACGGCCCGGCTCTTCAAGACCCCGGCCCGGCTGAAGGACCACACCCGGCCCGCGCTCGCACCCAAGACCCGGGTGCCGTTCACCCGCCGCCGCTACGTCCTGCTGTGCCTGGCCCTGGCGGTCCTGGAGCGCTCCGACACGCAGATCACCCTCGGCCGGCTCGCCGAGGGGGTGCTGACCGGGGCGGCCGATCCGGCGCTGGCGGACGCGGGGATCGAGTTTCGCCTGGAGCGGCGGGAGGAGCGTTCCGACCTGGTGGCGGCGGTGCGCGTGCTGCTCGACCTGGGGGCGCTGCGGCGGGTCGCCGGAGACGAGGACGCCTTTCTGTCCGCGCCGGGCGCGGCAGACGCGGCGGCCGGACGATCCGTGCGCACCGACAGCGACGTGCTCTACGACGTGGAGCGCCGGGTGCTCGCGGAACTGCTGGCCACCACCCGCGGACCCTCGACCGTGGGCGAGGCCGGGTTCGAACGGCGACTGGCCGCGTTGACGGCCGAGCCCGCGCCGGATACCGACGAACTGCGGCTGCGCGCATTGCGGCATCGGCTGACGCGGCGCCTGTTGGACGACCCGGTGGTCTACTACGCGGACCTTTCCGAGGAGGAGCGCGCCTACCTGGTCTCGCAGCGCCACGCGATCGCCCGGCGGATCAACGAGCTGACCGGTCTGGTCGCCGAGCTGCGCGCCGAGGGCGTCGCGATGGTCGATCCGGACGACGAACTGACCGACGTGCGCATGCCGGAGCAGGGGACCGAGGGGCACGTGACACTGCTGATCGCCGCGCACCTGGCCAAAGGCGGGCGCCCGCAATCCGTGTTCGAACTCACGCGCCTGGTGCGGCAGCTGGCGATCGAGCACCGCGCCTACTGGCGCAAGTCCGCGAGCGAGCCGGCCGCCGCCGCCGACCTGGTGACGCAGGCGCTCACCCGGCTCGAAGCGTTGGACCTGATCGACTACGTGGGCGACGAGCGCGAGACGGTCGCGCCGAAAGCCGCGATCGCCCGTTACGCGCTTGCCGCGCCGACCATCCGAAAGGGCCGCCCGCAATGACCACGGACACCGCGACCGCGCACGCGGCAAGTGCGGACACTGCGACGCACCCGCCGGTCCACGCCGCGGACCTGCCCGAGCCGACCAGGTCCCGCTGGCAGCCGCTGCGCGCCGGGCTGGTGGACATCTTCTACTACGACAGCGAGGAGTTCCGCTTCCACGACGGGCGGCTGCTGCTGCGCGGCAACAACGGCACCGGCAAGTCGAAGGTGCTCGCGCTGACCCTCCCGTTCCTGCTGGACGGCGAGCTGGCGCCGAACCGGGTCGAGCCGGACGGCGACCGCAACAAGCGGATGGAGTGGAACCTGCTGCTCGGCGGCAAGCACCCGAACGACGAGCGCACCGGCTACACGTGGCTGGAGTTCGGCCGGATCGGCGAGCATGGCGCCCCCGAGTACCGCACGCTCGGCTGCGGCCTCAAGGCGGTCAAGGGCCGCGGCATCGCGAAGCACTGGTTCTTCGTCAGCCACGAGCGGATCGGCCCGCGCTTCGCGCTGATGTCGGCGACCCGGGTGCCGCTGACGCGCGAACGCCTGCGGGAGACTCTCGACGGCCACGGCCACGTGTACGACACCGCCACGGAGTACCGGCGCGCGGTGGACGAGAACCTGTTCGGGCTCGGCCAGGAGCGCTACGAGGCGCTGGTCGGCCTGCTGATCCAGCTGCGCCAGCCGCAGCTGTCGAAGAAGCCGGACGAGAAACTGCTCTCCCGCGCGCTGACCCAGGCGCTGCCGCCGCTCGATCCGGCGCTGGTCGGGGAGATCGCCGAGGCGTTCCGCGGCCTGGACGAGGAGCGCCAAGCCCTCCAGGCGCTCATGGAGGCGTCCGGCGCCGCCTCGGCGTTCCTCGGCCACTACCGCCGCTACGCACGCGTCGCCGCCAAGCGCCAGGCCGCGGTGCTGCGTCTGGCCCACAGCAAATACGAGCACCTGGGCCGGGATCTGGGCGAGGCGGACTCAGCACACGACGAGGCACACGCGCGGCTCACGGCGGCGCTGCGCAGCCTCGAGTTCCTCAACGGCGAGCGAGTGCGCCTGTCCGCCGCCCACGACGCGCTCAACCGCAGCCCGGAGATGGACGCGGCCCGCGAACTGGAGCAGGCGGGCAAGACGGCGGCGACCCTGGCGCGGGCCGCCGTCGACCGGGATTCCGCCGTCCGCACCGCCCGTTCCCAGGCGGAGGGCTGGGAACGGCGCGCGGCCGAGTCGGCGGCCAAGGCGGCAGCGGACGCGCGCGAGCTGGACGCCGCCGAGACTGGTGCGGCGCACGTGGCTCGGGACGCGGGAATCGACCATCCGACAGTGGCCCGGGTCCTGGATCGCGACCTGCCGCCCTATCCCGAGGCCAGGCGCGCCGGGGAGCGGGAAGCCGAACGCCGCGCCCAAGCCGTCGCAGGGCTCGAATCCCTCCTTTCCACCGCGGAGCAGGTGCACGAACGCGCCCGCGCCGCGCGGGCCGAGGCGTCGCGCGCGGGCGCCGAACTCGCGGACGGACGCGAGCGGGTCGTCGCCGCCGAGACGGCCGTCTCCGAGTGCGGCACGCGGCTGGCCGCCGGCTACCGCGCCTGGTTCGACGCGGCGAGCGGGCTGCACGTCGCAGAGCCCGAAGAAACGATCGCGATGCTGGAGTCCTGGGCCGACACCCTCGACGGTCCCAACCCGGCCGCCGCTGCCGCCGCCGCGGCGCACCGGCTCGCCTCGGCCGCGCTCACCCGGCGCGAGACCGAACTCGACGCCGAGCACGCCGCCGCGAGCCGTGAACGCGCTGCGCTCGACGCCGAGGTGACACGGCTGGAAGCCGGCGGACACGAGGCCCCGCCCGCCGCGCACACCCGCGACCAGGCCGCACGCGCCGGACGTCCCGGTGCGCCGCTGTGGCGTGCCGTCGACTTCGCCGAGACGGTCCGCGAACCGGACCGCGCCGGGATCGAATCGGCACTCGAAGCCGCCGGCCTGCTCGACGCGTGGCTCACTCCAGACGGCGCGCTGCTCGTCTCAGACACCGGCGACGCGTTCCTGCTGCCTGACTCCCCCGCCCCCTCAGGCGGCCTGACCGCGGTACTGCGCCCGGCGGTCGACCGGGACGATCCGCAGGCCGCGGCGCTCTCGGATGACGCGGTCCACGCCGTCCTCGCGGTGATCGGGTTGGGCGAGTGCGCGCACCCGACCTGGGTCGCGGCGGACGGCGGCTACCGGATCGGCGCGCTACGCGGTTCGTGGAGCAAGGGATCGGCACGCTATATCGGCGAGGGCTCACGCGAGGCCGCGCGCCGGGCGAGGCTGACCGAACTCGCCACTCTGCGCGCCGAACTCGACGCGGAACTCGACCGGATCGAGCGGGCTCGCGAGCAGGTACGCGAACGCGCCGTGCTGCTCGCCGAGCAGCTGGCCGCGCTGCCGTCAGACGAGCCGTTGCGCACCGCGCACAACCGCCTGAGCGCCGAGAACGACGTGGTTCGACGGCTGACCGAGCGCAGCGGGCAGGCCGCGCTCGAAGCCGCCGACTGCCAGGAGCGCGCCGAGCAGGCGGATGCCGCCACCGCCGAATACGCGCAGGACACCGACCTGCCCGCCGAGCGGTCCGGTCTGGCCGCCGTGCGTGACGCAGTGTCCAGATACCGTGCCGCGCTCGCCGCGCTGCTCCCCGCCACCGCCGCCGCCGCGCGCTCGGCCGAGCAGGAGCGGGACGCGGCCGTGGAGGCCGGGCGTGCGCGGACGGTCCGTGCCGAGGCCGAATCCGCGGCCGAGGAGACACGGCTCCAGGCCGAGGGCGCCGAGGAGCACCGGCGCGTGCTGGCCGAGACCGTGGGCGCCGGAGTCGAGGAGCTCTTCCGGCGGCTGGCCGAGACCGCCGCCGCCGTCGAGGAGCGGGACCGGGCCGAGAAGGCCGCGCGCGCCGAGCATGAACGGGCCCTGGCGGACCGTTCCCGCGCCGAGGGCCAGCGCGAGCGGATCCGCCGCGACATCGACGACGCGGTCGGCGAGCGCGAGCGCGCGGTACTCTCGCTGCGCTCTTTCGCGCAGACCGGCCTGCTGGCCGCCGCGCTCCCACAACTCGACCTACCGCCGCACACCGAGCCGTGGGCGCCGACCCGCGCCGTCACCCTCGCCCGCCAGATCAATCAGGACCTTGACTCGGTGGACGACGGCGAGCGGGCCTGGGAGCTGATCCAGCAGCGCGTCTCCGCCGAACACAAGGTGCTCACCGACGCGCTCGCACGACACGGCCACTCGGTCGGCATGACCCTGCACGACGGCGTGATGGTCGTCGACGTGCTCTTCCGAGGCCGCGCTCAGGACGTTCCCTCCCTCGCGCAGTCACTCGCGCAGGAGGTCGAGCAACGCGGCCGGCTGCTGTCCGCCAAGGAGCGGGAACTGCTGGAGAACCATCTGGTCGGCGAGGTCGCCGGAGCGCTCCAGGAGCTGATCGCCGCCGCCGAGGAGCAGGTCCTGGCCATGAACAGGGACCTGGAACAGCGTCCCACCTCCACCGGCATGGCGCTGCGGCTGCAATGGAATCCCGCGCGCGACGCGCCGCAGGGTCTGGAAGCCGTGCGCAGGCGCCTGCTGCGCCAGTCCTCCGACGCGTGGCGCCCGGCCGACCGCGCCCAGGTCGGGGAGTTCTTGCAGGCACGCATCGCCGCCGACCGCCAGGAGCACCCCGGGGACTCCTGGCCCGACCAGCTCACCCGGGCCCTGGACTACCGGGGCTGGCACGAATTCGCGATCCAGCGCCGCCAGGACGGGCAGTGGCGCCCGGCGACCGGCCCGGCTTCGGGCGGCGAGCGCGTGCTGGCCGCCTCCGTCCCGCTCTTCGCGGCGGCCTCCTCGCACTACTCCTCCGGCAGCCCGCACGCGCCGCGGCTGATCGCCCTGGACGAGGCATTCGCAGGGGTCGACGACGACTCGCGGGCCAAGTGCCTGGGCCTGCTCGCCTCCTTCGACCTGGACGTGGTGATGACCAGCGAGCGCGAATGGGCCTGCTACCCGACCGTCCCCGGGATCGGCATCGCCCAGCTCGCCCGGCGCGAGGGCATCGACGCGGTCCTGGTGACCCCGTGGCGCTGGGACGGACGTGAACGGACCAGGCTGCGGCGCGCTGAGCCGTATGTCCCCGCCGCGCCGCACACCGCAACGCCCGACGGCGGCCCGGAGCCACTGTTCGACCAGCCGCGATGACCGCTCAGAACGATCACCCCCGAACCGATCACGCAAGGCTGCGCCGCCTACTCGGCGGCCCCGACACCGCGTGGTTGATCGAGCGGGTTCGCCGCCGCCTCACCGAGGGCAAGGCGTTGGACGGCGTCGTCACCCTCGCCGAGGCGA
>JBOHCW010000399.1:0-4019 GCA_050725375.1 Actinocrinis sp.
GATCAAACTCTCCAAAAAAGAATTCGAAAAAACCTAGCAACCCCGACCCTAAAGCCGAGGCACCAAACAAACATAAAAGGCACCACAAACATATCGACACACTGTTGAGTTCTCAAGAAACAGACACCGTATCCCCGGAGGTTTTCAAATCTCCGGAGAGGCGTTCTCTTTCGGTGATCCCTACTCTATCAGAACTTTCGGGGCCGTTTTCCCGCTTGTCGCGGAGAAGACGACTACGCGAAATCCTTCGTGAGACACGAGGGATCCGCGTTAATCCGAACGAATGAGGAGAGGATCTCGCCAGCGCGATCATCGGCAACTCAAGTTGCACCGGTCTGCACTTGGCGACGTCTGGCTACATTACCCGTAGCAAGATCTGACGTCAACTCAGGTACGGCCGCCGCCACCGATTTCCACACCGCCGGCGATCGGAGCGCTAGCGCTGGAGGGTCGGCTTCAACTCACGCAGACGATCCAGTAGGCCGTTCACGAACTGTGGGGAATCAGCGGTCGACAGTTCCTGCGCGAGCGTAACGGCCTCGTCGATCGCGACCACCTCGGGCACATCGACGCCCCACAACAGCTCGAACAGGCCGAGGCGCAACAGGTTGCGGTCCACAGCCGGCATCCGGTCGATCGGCCAGCCTATCGAGTAGGTCTCGATCAGCGAGTCGATCCGGTCGATGTGCTCGACGACGCCCTCGACCAGCTCCATCGTGTACTCGCCGATGCGCGGATCGGTGTCCTGCGGCGTCATCTGCTGCGACCTCGCGACCCGATCGGCCAGGACGCGCAACGGATTGACGCCCTTGAGGTCGGCCTCGAACAACACCTCAAGAGCGCGTCGTCGCGCCTTCGTCCTGGTCGCCACGTCAGCCGTTGATCCGGCCGAGGTACTTCCCGTCGCGGGTGTCCACCTTGACCTTCTCGCCGGTGGAGATGAACAGCGGCACCTGGATCTCGTAACCGGTCTCCACGGTCGCCGGCTTGGTGCCGCCGGTCGAGCGGTCGCCCTGCAGGCCGGGCTCGGTGTAGGTGATGACCAGCTCGACGGCGGCGGGCAACTCGACGTAGAGCGGTACGCCGTCGTGCGTCGCGACAGTGGCCTCGGCGCTCTCCAGCAGGAAGTTCGCCGCGGTGCCGACCGTCTCGACCGGGACCTGGAGCTGGTCGAAGGTATCGGTATCCATGAACACGAAGTCCGTGGACTCCTTGTACAGGTACTGCATCGTGCGCTTGTCGACATTCGCGGTGTCGACCTTGATGCCGGCGTTGAAGGTCTTGTCGACCACCTTGCCGGTCAGCACGTGCTTGAGCTTGGTACGCACGAACGCCGGGCCCTTGCCGGGCTTGACGTGCTGGAACTCCACGACGTTCCACAGCTCGCCGTCGAGGTTGAGCGTCATGCCGTTCTTGAGGTCGTTGGTCGAGGCCACGGCCGGGTGACTCCTAGCGTGAGACAGTCTGAGTGCCGACCCGCAAGTCTACCGTCAGAGAGGTGGACGGCTTGCCGCCGCAGCTCGGATAACTCATCCGCTCTCTCACGGGACGCGGTGTCAGCGTGAAACCTCCGCATAAGCGGCGGCGAGCAGCTGTGGGTCCGGTGCCTCAAGCACGGCGGGCTTGGCCAGGCCGTGCAGCACGATGAACCGCAGCCGGTCGGCCCGCGACTTCTTGTCTACGCGCATCGCCTCCAGCAGCTTCGGCCAGGCCGAAGCCTCGTAGGACAGCGGCAGACCGAGCGCGCCGAGCAGCTCGCGGTGGCGCTCGGCGGTCGGATCGTCCAGGCGGCCGGCCAGGCGGCCCAGTTCGGCGGCGAACACCATGCCGACCGAGATCGCCGCGCCGTGCCGCCACTGGTAGCGCTCGTTGCGCTCGATCGCGTGGCCGAGCGTGTGGCCGTAGTTGAGGATCTCGCGCAGGCCGGACTCCTTGAGGTCGGCCGAGACCACGTCGGCCTTAACCTGCACGGCCCGCCGGATCAGCTCCCGGGTGTGCGGACCGGACGGCGTCCTGGCGCCGTCGAGGTCTGACTCGACCAGGTCGAGGATCGCCGGGTCGGCGATGAAGCCGCACTTGACCACTTCGGCCAGGCCGGCGACGTAGTCGTTACGCGGCAAGGTGTCCAGCGCCGCGAGGTCGCAAAGGACACCGGCCGGCGGGTGGAACGCGCCGACCAGGTTCTTGCCCTCGGCGGTGTTGATGCCGGTCTTGCCGCCGACCGCCGCGTCGACCATGCCGAGCAGCGTGGTCGGGATCTGCACGAGCCGCACGCCGCGCAGCCACGTCGCCGCCGCGAAGCCGGCCAGGTCGGTGGTCGCTCCGCCGCCCACGCCGACGATCGCGTCGCTGCGGGTGAAGCCGGCCTGGCCGAGCACGGACCACACGTACGCGAGGACCTGCGCGGACTTGGCCTCCTCGGCGTCCGGCACCTCGATGGTGACCGCCTCGTAGGACGAATCGAGGTCGGCGCGAATCGCCTCCGCCGTCGTCGTGAGGGCCTTGGGATGGATGACCGCGACCCTGGACGGCTTGTCACCGAGCAACCGGGGCAGCTCGGCCAGCAGCCCGGTGCCGATCAGCACGTCGTAGGGGCTCTCGCCGCCGACCGGGATCGTGGTCAGCTCGGTCATGCGGGCAGCTCCTTGACGATGAGGGCGGCGACCTCGTCGGCCTCGCGGCCCACGGTCGAGACGGTGATGGTGGCAACCTGTTCGTACAGCGGCTTGCGATTACTGAGCAGCTGGGACAGCTGGCCGCGCACGTTGCCGAGCAGCAGCGGGCGCGCGGTGTTCATGCCGACCCGCCGCGCGGCCTCCGCGGCGTCGACCTCCAGGTAGGCGACGCGCTGGCCGGTGAGGGCGGCGCGGGTCTCCTCACGCACGACCGCTCCGCCTCCGAGCGCCAGCACACCGTCATGCGAGTCAATCGCGGCGCGCACGGCCTCGGTCTCCAGCTCGCGGAAGTACTGCTCGCCCTTCTCGACGAACAGTTCGGCAATCGCCATGCCGGTGATCGCCTCGACGTCGGCGTCGGTGTCGCGAAAGGGCAGGCCGAGCTGCTCGGCGAGCAGTCCGCCGACGGTGCTCTTGCCGCAGCCGGGCGCGCCGACCAGGATCACCCGCGGGCTCACCGCAGCACCTCCAGACCGCGCGCCCGCACGTCGGCGAGGTAGGACTCGATGTTGCGCGTCGTCTCTTCGACCGAGTCGCCGCCGAACTTCTCCAGCACCGCCTCGGCCAATACCAGCGCGACCATGGCCTCGGCGACGACGGCGGCGGCGGGCACCGCGCAGACGTCGGAGCGCTGGTGGTGCGCGGTGGCGGACTCGCCGGTCGCGGTGTCGATCGTGGCGAGGGCGCGCGGGATGGTGGAGATCGGCTTCATCGCGGCACGCACGCGCAGCACCTCGCCTGTGGACATGCCGCCTTCCGTGCCGCCGGAGTGGCCGGAGCGGCGGCGCACGCCGGGGTGTCCGGGGTCCATCTCGTCCTGCGCGAGGGAGCCGCGCACAGTGGCGAGGCCGAAGCCGTCACCGAGTTCGACGCCCTTGATCGCCTGGATGCTCATCAGCGCGGCGGCGAGCCGTGCATCGAGCCGGCGGTCCCAGTGCACGTGGCTGCCGAGGCCCGGCGGCAGGTTGTAGGCGAGCACTTCGACGACGCCGCCGAGCGTGTCGCCGGCCTTGTGGCAGGCGTCGATCTCGGCGACCATCGCGGCGCCGGTCTCCGGGTCGAGGCAGCGGACCGGGTCGGCGTCGATGCGTTCCAGGTCGTCCGGCGTCGGCAGCACGCCTTCGGGCACGGCGACCGAGCCGAGGCGTACGACGTGGGACACGACGCGGATGCCGGCGGCCTGCTCCAGGAAGGCGCGGGCCACGTCGCCGAGCGCGACGCGTGCGGCGGTCTCGCGGGCGCTGGCGCGCTCCAGGACGGGGCGGGCCTCGTCGAACCCGTACTTCTGCATGCCCGCGAGGTCGGCGTGGCCCGGGCGCGGCCGGGTCAGCGGGGCGTTACGGG
>JBOHCW010000400.1:0-4290 GCA_050725375.1 Actinocrinis sp.
CGTCCGCACCGCGCGAGGCCGACGAGGTGCTCATCACCTTCGACCACGGCGCCCCCGTGGCCATCGACGGCCGGCCCGTCACGATGCTGCAGGCGATCCAGGAGCTCAACCGCCGCGCCGGCGCCCAGGGCGTCGGCCGGCTCGACATGGTCGAGGACCGGCTGGTCGGCATCAAGTCCCGCGAGGTCTACGAGGCCCCCGGCGCCATCGCGCTGATCACCGCGCACCAGGAGCTGGAGAACGTCACCGTCGAGCGCGAGCTGGCCCGCTACAAGCGCGGCGTCGAGCAGCGCTGGGGCGAGCTGGTCTACGACGGCCTGTGGTTCTCCCCGCTCAAGCGCGCCCTCGACGGCTTCATCGAGACCGCCAACGAGCACGTCACCGGCGAGGTCCGACTCTCCCTGCACGCCGGGCGAGCCTGGGTCACCGGCCGTCGCTCCACCGAGTCGCTCTACGACTTCAGCCTGGCCACCTACGACTCCGAGGACGTCTTCGACCAGTCCCTGGCCAAGGGCTTCATCGACCTGTGGGGCCTGCCGTCGAAGATCGCGGCCAAGCGCGACCAGAAGGCCTGACCGTGACCGACGGCAAGCCCCGGCTGCTGTGGAGCTCCCGATTCAGCAGCGGCCCGAGCGAGGCGCTGGCGGCGCTGTCCGCCAGCGTCCACTTCGACTGGCGCCTGGCGACCTATGACATCGCCGGGTCGCGGGCGCACGCCCGCGCACTGCACCGCGCCGGACTGCTGACGGACGCCGAGCTGGCCGACATGCTCAAGGGCCTCGATCGGTTGCGGGCCGACGTCGAATCCGGCGCGTTCACGCCCACGATCGCGGACGAGGACTGCCACACCGCCCTGGAACGCGGCCTGATCGACCGGGTCGGACCGGAGCTCGGCGGACGGCTGCGCGCCGGCCGCTCGCGCAACGACCAGATCGCCACGCTCGGACGGATGTACCTGCGCGACCAGGCCCGGCTGATCGCCGCGCTCGTGACGGACCTTCAGCAGGCGCTGACCGAGCAGGCAGCGGCGCACCTGGACGTAGCGATGCCCGGTCGCACGCACCTGCAGCACGCGCAGCCGGTTCTGCTGGCGCACCACCTGCTGGCGCACGTCCACGCCCTGGGCCGCGACGTCGACCGGTTGCGCGACTGGGACCGGCGCACGGACAGCTCGCCGTACGGCAGCGGCGCGTTGGCCGGCTCGACCCTCGGCCTCGACCCGGTTGCGGTCGCCGCCGAGCTCGGCTTCGCCGCCAGCGCCGAGAACTCGATCGACGGCACCGCCTCGCGCGACTACGTCGCCGAGTTCGCGTTCGTCACTGCGATGATCGGCGTCGACGTCTCACGGATCGCCGAAGAGGTGATCCTGTGGACCACGCGCGAGTTCCGCTTCGCCACCCTCGACGACGCGTACGCCACGGGCTCGTCGATCATGCCGCAGAAGAAGAACCCCGACATCGCGGAGCTGGCCCGCGGCAAGAGCGGCCGGCTGATCGGCAACCTGTCCGGACTGCTGGCCACGCTCAAGGCCCTGCCGCTCGCGTACAACCGCGACCTGCAGGAGGACAAGGAGCCGGTGTTCGACTCCGTGGACACCCTCACCGTCCTGCTGCCGGCCTTCACCGGCATGATCGCGACGATGGCCTTCCGCGGCGAGCGGATGGCCGAGCTGGCTCCGCAGGGCTTCTCGCTGGCCACGGACATCGCCGAGTGGCTGGTCAAGCAGCGCGTGCCGTTCCGCGAGGCGCACGAGGTCGCCGGCGCCAGCGTGCGCTACTGCGAGGCGCGCGAACTGGAACTGTCCGACCTGACCGACGAGGATCTGGCGGCCATCGACCCGAGGCTCACCCCCGAGGTCAAGGGCGTGCTCACGGTGGCGGGCTCGCTCGCCTCACGCGACGGCCGCGGCGGCACCGCGCCGGTCCGGGTCCGCGAACAGCTCGCCGAAGTGCGCAAGGTGATCGAGGCACAGCGCGCATGGCACGGGTCCGGCCCCGGTGCCTGATCCCGCGCAACCGCTGCCGCGCGGCTTCTTCGACCGGCCGGTCCTCCAGGTCGCGCCGGACCTGTTGGGCCGGCTGGTCGTGCACGAGACCGCGGAGGGCACCGTCGCCGCGCGGCTGACCGAGGTCGAGGCCTACGACGGCCCGAATGATCCGGGTTCGCACGCGTTCCGCGGTCGGTCGAAGCGCAATGGGACGATGTTCGGTCCGCCGGGCCATATGTACGTGTACTTCACTTACGGCATGCACTACTGCATGAACCTGGTCTGCGGACCGCCGGGGACGGCGACCGGAATCCTGCTGCGCGCGGCCGAGATCACCGACGGAGCCGACGTAGCACGCAAGCGGCGCGCCGCCGCCAAGAACGACCGTGAGCTGGCGCGCGGGCCGGCCCGGCTGACCGAAGCGCTCGCCATCGCCCGGGACCAGGACGGCGCCGATGTCTGCGGCGCCGGCCCGCTCACGGTCCGCCACGGCCAGCCGGTCGATAGTGGGCTGATACGCACCGGCCCGCGAGTCGGCCTGCGCGATGCCCCGGACTTCCCGTGGCGGTTCTGGATCGACGGCGACCCGACCGTGAGCGTGTACCGCCCGCACGTGCCCAAGCGCAGAACGAGCTAGCGCGTAACCGGTTAGCGGTGACCGTCTGTCATCGGGCACCCTAGAACGAGAACTGACAGTCTTCCGACTACTGGACGGGCGAACGAACCGTGACCGACATCGTCGACGAACTGAAGTGGCGGGGCCTGATCGCCCTGTCCACCGACGAAGAGGCTCTGCGCAAGGCTTTCGCGGAGGGCCCGGTCACCTTCTATTGCGGGTTCGACCCGACCGCGCCAAGCCTGCACATGGGCAACCTGGTGCAGCTGCTGACCATGCGCCGGATCCAGGACGCCGGCAACTTCCCGCTGGGCCTGGTCGGCGGTTCGACCGGTCTGATCGGCGACCCGAAGCCCACGGCCGAGCGCACGCTCAACACCAAGGAGACGGTCGCCGAGTGGGTCGATCAGATCCGCGGCCAGGTGGAGCGGTTCCTCGACTTCGAGGGCGAGTTCGCCGCGCGGATCGTCAACAATCTCGACTGGACCGCGCCGATGTCCGCGATCGACTTCCTGCGCGAGATCGGCAAGCACTTCCGGGTCGGCAAGATGCTGTCCAAGGACGCGGTCAGCGCCCGGCTCAACTCCGAGGCCGGCATCAGTTACACCGAGTTCTCGTACCAGATCCTGCAGGGCCTGGACTTCCTGGAGCTGTACCGGCAGTTCGGCTGCACCTTGCAGACCGGCGGCAGCGACCAGTGGGGCAACCTGACGGCCGGCGTGGACCTGATCCACCGCTCTGAGGGCGTCTCGGTGCACGTGCTGGGCACGCCGCTGGTCACGAAGGCGGACGGCACGAAGTTCGGCAAGACGGAGACCGGCACGGTGTGGCTCGATCCGGAGCTGATGTCGCCGTACGCGTTCTACCAGTTCTGGCTGAACGCGGAGGACGTGAAGGTCGAGGAGTACCTCAAGATCTTCACCTTCCGCGGCCAGGAGCAGATCGCGCAGTTGGCCGCGGCGACCGCCGAGAAGCCGCATCTGCGGTTGGCCCAGCGTGCGCTCGCCGAGGACGTGACGACGCTCGTGCACGGCGCGGACCAGTTCGCGCGCGCGGAGGCGGCGAGTCGTGCGCTGTTCGGCCAGGGGGACCTGACCGAGCTCGACGAGGGCACGCTCAAGGCGGCCCTGGCCGAGCTGCCCACGGCACGGATCGGCGAGCTCGCCCCGTACGCCGAGCTGTTCGCGGACACCGGCATCGTCCCCAGCCGTTCGGCCGCGCGCCGGGCGATCCAGGAGGGCGGAGCCTACGTGAACAACGCCAAGATCGAGGATGTCGAGGCCAGGCCGGCCGAGACCGATCTGTTGCACGGCCGGTGGCTACTGCTGCGGCGTGGCCGCCGGACCCTGGGCGCGGTCGAATTAGCGACCTGACCTGCTGATTCATTGGGTCCCCGGACGCAGACAGGGTCTTGATTCGTCGATTTGACGGCCCGGCGTCCGGGGCCTAGTGTTTACCGAGTCGCCACGAGGGGGACGCCGGGCAAACCGGGTCGATCCTTATGAGCGACAGGCGAGACAACACCCGTCGATGACAGGCCCGAGAGGGTCGGTCGGCAGTGTGTCTGTTTCTTGAGAACTCAACAGTGTGTCGATATGTTTGTGGTGCCTTTTATGTTTGTTTGGTGCCTCGGCTTTAGGGTCGGGGTTGCTAGGTTTTTTCGAATTCTTTTTTGGAGAGTTTGATC
>JBOHCW010000401.1:0-1985 GCA_050725375.1 Actinocrinis sp.
GTTCGATCCGATGAACCCGGCACCCCCGGTGACCAGGATCTTCATGCCCGACTCCATTCCACGACGGTAAGCGCGACCGCACGATTGTGGCATAGGAGCCTCGGCCACATGAGCCGCCCGCCACCCCTACACCCCCACCGGCCGGCCGGGAGCGCCCGGGCGCGGTTGTCCTCGAACAGCGGGAGACCCGACCGCCTCCCGCGGCCTGCACGGCGACTGGAGGGCTTCGCCACGGAGTACCGACCCCTAGTCCGGGCGGGCGAAGAATTGGATCGGGCCCCACATCCAGATCGACGAGATCTCGACGTTCTCCCCGGACCGGGGCGCCTGGATCATGCGCTGGCCGCCGAGATAGATCGCCTCGTGGTAGATCGTGTTGGAGTCGCCGTCGTCGGTCGCCCAGAACAGCAGGTCGCCGGGCCGCAGGTCGCCGTACGCGATCGGGTGGCTGGCCTGGTACTGGAACGCGGCGAAGTGCGGGAGCATCACGCCGGCCGACTCCCACGCGCGCATCGTGAGGCCCGAACAGTCGAACGAAAAGGGACCTGTCCCGCCCCATACGTATGGCTTGCCCAGCTGCGCGTACGCGAACGCGAGCGCCCTACCGGCAGCCGATCCGTTGTACACAGACGGGCCGGAAGCCTGTTGGCTTGCGGCGGCGCGTTTGGCCGCGGCCGCCGCCGCGGCCTCGGCCGCGCGTCGCGCGGCTTCTTCCGCAAGGCCCTGTTGACGCTGCTGCTCTAGCTGTACCGACACGCGCTGCGCGGCGGCGAGCTGCGCGAGTAGCGCGTCACGGTGCGCGGTGACGGCGGTGAGCTGACTCTGCTGCGCGGACACGGCGTCCTTTGCTGTCTGCGCTGCGCGGGCAACCTGCGCCTGTGCGGCGGTACGGGTCGTTACCGCGTCCTGTGCCGCCTTCCGTGCGGTCTGCGCACCCTGACGTGCACGGTCGGCGGCGGCAAGCGTCGCCTTCAGGTCAAGACTCTGGTGTTGGAGCAGGTGAGCACCGGTCACCAGTTGCTCCGGCCCGTTCGCGTCCAGCACGAGGCTGACCGAGCCGAGCCCGTTGCCGTCCCGGTACGCCGCCGCCGCCAGGCGTCCGACGTCGGAGCGCGCGCCTGCGAACGTGCGCTGCGCGTCCTCCAGGTGGTCGCCGGCTTCCTGCGCGGCGGTCTCGGCCTCCTGCAGCCGCGAGGTGGCCTCGTCGTACTGTTGCGCCGCGATCTGCGACCTGCGCACCAGCAGCGTGAGCTGTTGCTGCGCCGCGTCGAACCGGGCCTGGATCGGCGCCACCGCCGCCTTGTCCTTCTGGACCGCGCGCTGTGCTTGGTCGACCTGGTTCTTGCTCGGGTAAATCGGATCCGCATAAGCGCCACCGACAACCGCGATACCCAGCAGTCCAGCGCACACGAGGGCGCTGACCGTCCTTCGAGCGGCGACTCGACGACCAGCCACAGGCACCTCCCTCGGCCGACGACCCTGCGCTCTAGATCGTGCCCCGAAAGGAGGCGGTCATTTCGTCAGACACACCCCAATTCACCCGCATGCGTAACTAAACTATGGTTCGTTCTGAATAGGCGTCAGTTGTCGACGCGTCAGATGTCACCGCGTCAGAAGCGTTGTCACTCGCCCACGCGCGAGCCCGCGCCGTGCACACCTTCCACAGCGTCGAGCAGCGCACGCGGCCGCTGGTTCACCGGTAGGTGCCCCACCAGTCGGAACTCGCAGCCGATCGCCGTCGCACCCCCGTCGGCCACCCGGTTGTCCCCCACCATCAGCACGTCCCGTGGCGCGTGCGCGAACCCGAGCAGCGAGCAGGCGATCCGGAAGACCTCCGGGTCGGGCTTGCCCACCCCGACTTCATAGGAGAGTACGTATCCGCTGATCAGATGATCGATCCCGAAGTGCTTGAAGATCGGCCGCACGTCCCACGCGATGTTCGAGAGCACCGCGACCGGCGCGCCGCGGTCCCGCAGCGACTCCAG